>CALDEW010000315.1 GCA_937942355.1 uncultured Pirellulaceae bacterium
CTTCGGCGGGGTCAAACGAGCTTCAAACCGGCTACTTTAAGCAACATCTTCACGAGATTCAGAATCCAAAAAGTGATCCCGCGAAGTCAAACACTCATTTGTTGTCCCGCGATTCAGGATGCTTATTGTAAAGTCGGGCTAATGTCCAACAATCCACTCAAAGATACCAAGAAGGACAAGCAGCGGCAGAACGACGAACAGTATAAGTGCGCCAAGACGTTCGAACCATACCTGCATTCTGGGGAGTGAAGCAATGTGAAAGGCGGTTGTCAAACAGAGCGGCAAAAGCAAACCTATGGCGATGGAATAAAGTGTAATTTGAGTATATGCACATTCGTCCGATGGAATCTGACCAGTCAGACGAAGCCAAGCCTGCGTTCCACCACCGATCAATCCAGCAAGCCCGCATGATGTCCAAACCCACCAATTAATCGAGCGAATCAACTTGCGTTTCCGTAGAGCGGTTTCGGGTTCTACCATTTTCTGCATCCGATTTTTTTGTTGAGATGCGATTAATTCGAATCAGCGTTCGAATTCTTGGCGTTAATTTAGGTAAATGCTCAAGCGGGATAACGGCAATGTTCACCGGGCCGCGGCGAAAGCCATACAAGCAGAAAACCCCGCGCGGCCCGCGGATCCGTGTACAACGTATTGCTATCCCGCGGCCCCACCAAGAAGGTCTGCACCACGGCCAAGTTGGAGTGAGAAGTTTGTTGCCCATTTGGATGAGTCAATTGGAAAGACGCAGCGTTTTGAGTCAAGCATTAGTTCTCCGTCTCTGTCAGTGCTACCACACCGATACGTCCCAATCCCACAATTCGGATTGTCAGAGTCAAGTGTGAGTGTGAATTCAGCAGGGGCGTAAAAGTAAGTTGGACTAAGAAAGCATAGTTTGTAGCGAATTGTCAACGAGCTGCGAAATTCGATGTCGATGCCAGCGATTGAATGACCGTCGGAGACTGGCGATTCGCCAAGAAGAGTCGACATGGCGGTTTCATGCACGTTCTCGGAGGCTCCGATGAATGTGGGGTCATTGCTAAAATCATCCATAAGTTGGCAATTCCATTTCCCGCACTGCTCAGCAGAATCATATCTGGCGAGCCGAGCCTTTGCCGCGCGATTCAGAATCCTTAAATGTGAATTCAATCGTAATACCTCAAGCGGGATAACGGCAACGTTCACCGGGCCGCGGCGAAAGTCTTGCAAGCAGAAAACCCGCGCGGCCCGCGGCTCCGTGGGCAACGTATTGTTATTCGACGGATTTCTCAGTGTTCAAAGTTGTAGTAAACCTTTAGCTCGCCAGATTTGGCGGTTATAGGAGTGTAGATTATTTCAGCTTCGCTGTCGTAATAGTCTCCGCCATAATCGACACACACATCGCCGGGACCAAATTTGGCAATTATCCCTACGTTCAAGCTGTCATGGTGGGTTGTGATCTGGGCAGTCCCGTCAATGGATCCGCGAATCCTGATGGACAACCCGTGTGCAAAATCATTTTCATCGTCCATGCTGATGGCGTAGATGTGATTCTTGGCAACATCGAAGCCGCTGATGTCAATTGACTGCCACGGTGGAATCGCAAGCCAAATTGCAAGTGAGACTGCAACTACGCCCACCGCGACGAGCATGGTTGAAAGTCGGTATCGCAGAAGTTCCATAGTAACCAAGTTCGGTAGCGGCGAAATTCTGAGTTTTCAGTAAGACTCGCCAAGCGTGATAACGATCTAGATATTGCCGACTGTTTTTCGGTCAATACTTGTTTTTCTGACTTATCGTATGTTAAAGGGTTCATTGTGGCAGCCTCTTACTACCATTGCAACCAGAATCAGTTAGCAAATTGAGTAGGAAAGTTGGCATAGGGTGATCCTCAGCGTCGACAACGTCTCTCCCGCCTCTTTTGACTAACGATTTCAAGAGATCAATACTTTTATCAAGAAAATCTCTGCGGCTCTGCGTCTCCGCGCGCGGCTAAAGTGTATGTCCGCGCGCAGAGGACATGCTGGTGTAGACATTCTGGGTAGGATTCACTGTTAGACCGTGGGGAAGCGCGGCTTGTGATGGTAGCCTTGGAAATAGCAACGCCACGTTAGCTTATCGCGTCATCGAGGGCTGCGGCTCTCTTGTGCCAACTATATTGCTCTCGGCTTTCTATGGCCATCGAGCACTTAATTTCGGGCGGAACGGCGGCGAGTGATTGAAGCTTTTCCACAGCGTCGTTCAAGTCGGTGTAGAGAAAACGGTGCGCATCTGCACCGGCAATCGAAGCGAGGACTTCGGGATAGGCCAATCGGTTGGGCAACAGCGGCAATGCCTCGTGGGTGATCGCTTCGACGACCGATAGACCAAAGAACTCATGGTTGGCGGTTGATAAGATGACGTCCGTTGCGTCAAGAATTTCCAAGTAACGTTGCCGCGACTGGAATCCCCATGCGTCGATTCGATCTTCAAAACGCTGCTTGATACGATCGAAGGCTTCGGGTTTGTGGCTGTAAGACTGCCCAATGATATTGATGCGGAAGTCTACCGAGCTTTCCACAAATTTTTGCAGGAACGTTTCCAACTGTTCAGGTCCTTTGTCGTGCTCCCATCGCGCCGCCCAGGTGATGACGATCGGTGATTGGGGTGGCTTGGTCGTCGGCGGAGTGTCGGAGATCTCAATACCTGGATAGAGAACGCTGGATTTCGCCCGTATTTCATCTATACGATCCAGCGGTTGATAATCGGGGAACCGTTTCAAGACCTTTTCGGCACCGTCGAGGGTTGTGTCCAAGTTGAACTGCGAATTAAAAAACACGCGGTCCGCAGCGATCATGGTCGTGAAATTGGTGAAGGCGTAGTGGAGGACGGATCTGGATTCGTTCTTGATGGGGTAAGCGAATTGATTTTCGTGGAAGTAAACCGTCAGTGGCGTATCGCCGACGTTGGCGATTCCCTTGAAGGTGGCGACGTCCAACATGTCGGTCGTAAGAATGGCGTCCCATGATTGCCCTTGGGACTTTAAGGTCTCAATTTGTTGAGCGAACTCGATCGCTGCATGGCGCATCCGCCACTTCCAGTTCCGCGCGGGCAAGGACAGAACCGTCCAGTCGTGGCGGCTGTGTTTGATCCAGCCGTCGTTGAAGTCGCGATGGCTGCCACCAAAAAAGGGTTGTAACGAAAGAATTTTCATCACAACCCTTTTTTTGAAATGGTGTCTACCTAATTGAGCGGCTGGGCGCTAGTTGCGTGTTGCCGTGTGTTTAGCGGAAGCATGGTGGAAATGTTGTGCAACGAACCAGCAGCTAGCGCCTTGCCGCTAACACATGCAACGTATCAGCGGCTGTCGTTCTGTCGCTGATGTATTTTCAAACGCTCCTTATCGTCGTCCGCGACCGCCGCGGTTTCTGCCGCCGCGATCTGAGTCTGATCCGCCGCGGTCCGAAGACCCGCGTGCATTGGAGCCTGAACCTGAACCGCCACCAGATCGTCCGCCTGAACGACCTCGACCGCCACGTCCACGACCTCCCCCGCCGCCACTACCACCGCGATTGGAATGGCTTTTGATGTTGCCTTCAATCACGCCAGTAATCGCATCGTACCAAGTCGGCACTTGGCCATAGTCGACCTTCTCACTTGGCTCTCGGTTTCGACCGCCGCGCGATCGACCTCGTCGAGGCCGTCCTTCGCCGCGGCCTTCGTTTCTTCCTTCATCGCGATCACTACCACGACCGTCGTTTCGTCCGCGTCCGCGTTGATTCCGGGCTGGAGGACGGTCATCGAAGTTATCGCTACCTGAATCGACGACCTCTTCGAAATCGCTATTTGATCTTTGGCTACGACCTTCATTTTGATCATCGCGACCACGTCCGCGGCCTCGTCCTCTCCCGCGTCCGTGGCCTCCGCGTGATCGAGGTGGCCGTTCGTTGTTGTCGCGTCCGCCATCGACGATGCCGGCTCCGAAATCTGAATCTGAATCGGAATCATTGTTGTCCATGACGACATCGTCATCGTCCCATGAGCTTGATTGCGCGGAGACGGTGTTGCGATCATTGTTGCCGTTGTTACGGCTACGATCTTGATCTTGGCCTCGCCCCCGTCCGCGACCTCTGCCGCGTCCACCACGGTTTCGACCACCTCGGCCGCGCGAACGGCCTCGTGCTGGAGCCGTGTCGTCGACGCCACCATTGCGGGGGTCGATATCACGTGGGTCAATTTCTTCTTCAAAAATGCCTGAAGCGAAACTGTCGTCACTGTCATCGTGGGAATTGTCTATATCGTTCGCCGGTTGCAGATCAAAATCATCTGACTTGGCAACGACTTGATCCTCTTGAACGCGATCGTCGCGATCCCGCCCTCGTCCGCGTCCCCGGCCTCTGCCACGTCTCCGGCCGCGCGAAGGACGATCTTCATCGTTGCGGTCGGAGTCGGATGAAGATGCTTGTGAACGAGGTGATCTTGATGAAGAATCAATTTTGGAATTTTCTTCAGACGATCGTCCACGCCCACGTCCGCCTCTGCCGCGTTTGCGTCCTTCGGATCGGCGTCCGCGTGCCGCGGCAGCTTCCTCGTTGACTTCGGTGGTATCGAGATCTTCAATCTCAAATTCGACGAAATCATCTTCGGGGCTTTCGCCGTCATCGGATTCCGCGGGGCGTTCAGACCGGCGCGGCCGAGTTCTCTTTGCCGCGACCTCGTGTTGATCTTCTTCGGTGTCATCAGTGGAATCATTGGCTCCGGATTCATCTGATTGAGCCGTTTCAGTGACGTGGATCGTGCTGGGATCTGAATCGTCGAAACGGAAGCCGAAGAAATCGCCCGGAAGCTCTTCCGCTTGAGAATCTGATTTTTCGGACGCAGCGGCAGCGGTGCTGCCAGAGGCTTTTGTCGGCTTAGCTGCACTCGGTGGAGGTCCGGCCGCAGTCTTGGCGACCGCTACCTTTTCCTCGGGTTGTGCGCGGTCTTTTTTCGCATCAGATTTTTGACCTCCCGCTACGCCGAATACGTTGGCTAAGAACTCCCAGTGTCCGCCCGACTTCTTCGCAGGGGCTTCATCCGCAGGTTTACTTTCGGCCACCGGCGATGGTGCTGCTTGGGGGGCTGCAACGGCTGGCGATTCTTGGGCTTTGGATTCCGAGCGTGCAGCCGGTTTGGCAGCAGTTGCCTTCGATTTTGGCGGCTCAGCGTCAGGTTTCTTAGGTTCAGCTGTGGGGGGAGTATTGCCGGAGAAGGCCGCAAAAATGTCGTCTGAATCTTCTGGCGAATCTTGCGCTGTCGAATCTTGCGCTGTCGAATCGTTGGCGGCTTCGGTTTTTCCTAAATCGTTATCGAACTCCCCGCTGTCGTCATCGTCTTCGATGGGTTCGACTTCGCGGCCTTTGTTACCACTGAAATAATCGTAAATGTCGTCTGGCATCTGTGTTGCTCCTTGCCCCGGTCGGGGCAGAGTTTTCACGCGGCATCTGGTGCCGGGTGGATTGAATCGGTCGGTCGGTGGGTGCGGACATCCGGCGATTTTCGGGGGACGTCGTTGCTGATTGATTAATCAAATTTATTTCCGGCACCGGCCGTGTAGAAATTATGTTGGTGGTTAGCGTTAGGCGGTGGTTGGGCAGTTCCCAAGCTCCACGCGTCCGCGTTTTCAAATGTCCCATCAAAGCTACTTCTGCGTCGGCAATTCTTTCTGCTGCGACGCTTTGTCGGTGGGATCCACCTGTCTGCTATCTAAGCAAGCGCTATCGTATCCCAAAGCGGCATTTTAAGGGAAGGCCCATTTGCCTTATTTTAACGGGTTTAGGGGCAATATCTCGAAAGTTTGCTCATCCCAACATCGCTCAAACGGCCCAAATTTGAGTGAAATGGATACCTCTGCCACTATCGAGCCTCTGCCATCCAAGATCCCAGAGCTGTGTTCCAACCTAGATTTAGGGTTGGAGGTAGTGGATGAGGTAACGAGTCCTGCCCCTGGATTACTCTTTGGTTCATCGTTTAATACAGCCGCAGGATTCGTGGCCTCATCCACTACCCAAAAAACTAAGACGTAACGCTGCTCTAGGCCTTGGCGGCTTCAGCGATTTTGGCGGCGGTGATGCCGAAGTGCTCGTAAAGCTCCTCAAACGGAGCCGAACCGCCGAAACTGCTCATGCCGATGAATTTGCCTTCTGCGCCGATGTAGCGCTCCCAACCCATCTTGATGCCGGCTTCGACTGCGACGCGGTTGGTAACCGCGGCTGGGAGAACTGATTCGCGATAATCGGCCGGTTGTTCGTCAAACAGTTTCCAGCATGGCATGCTGACGACGCGCGTCTTCACGCCGGCCTTTTCAAGTTCCGTGGCCGCGTCGACGCAGATCGTGACTTCGCTGCCGGTACCGATCAGGATCGCGTCCGGTGTTCCGTCGCAATCAACCAACGTGTAAGCACCCTTGAGCACGCCGTCGGCAGAACCGAACTTTGATCGGTCGAAGGTCGGCATGTTTTGCCGCGACAAAACGATGACCGTTGGACGGTCGTTATTCTCAAACGCGGCTTGGTAACATTTGGCGACTTCGTTCGCATCGCCCGGACGCATGGTCAGCACGTTGGGGATGGACCGGCAGGCAGCCATGTGTTCGACAGGTTGGTGAGTCGGGCCGTCTTCGCCCAATCCGATCGAATCGTGCGACATGATGTAAAACACCGGTTGGTGCATGATGCTGCTCAGCCGCAGACTCGGACGGAGGTAGTCGGTGAAGACGAAAAAGGTCGCTCCGTAGGCACGAATGCCGGAAAGAGACATGCCGTTGCAGATCGCCGCCATCACGTGTTCGCGAATACCGAAGTGAAAGTTCTTACCTGAGTAGTCACCGGCACCGAAATGGCCGGCTGCGGGGTCGTCGTTGTTAGATTTGTTGGATCCGGCAAGATCTGCTGATCCTCCGATGAACCATGGAATCGCTTTGCAGACTTCTTGCAGGACTTTTCCGGAACTGGCGCGAGTCGCCATGCCTTTTTCGTCGGCTTCAAAGGTTGGAATCGCATCTTGCCAGCCCTTGGGGAGATCGCCGGATTGAATCATTTCGATTTCAGCGGCTTCGGCAGCAAACTCTTTTTTATAGGCGTCGAACTTTTCAGTCCAAGCAGCGTAGGATTCTTTTCCGCGTGCACCGATTCCGGCGCGGAAGGCATCGTAGACGTCCGAGGGAACATGGAACTTTTCTTCGGTCCAGCCGTAATTATCTTTGGCCAATTTGATTTCGTCTTCACCCAAGGGAGAACCGTGAGCGCCGGAGGTGTCTTGTTTATTGGGTGCACCGAATCCGATGATGCTTTTGACGATGATCAGTGTTGGTTTGTCAGACGTTTTCTTGAACTGATCGTAGGCAGCGTTGAGTGCGTCGAGATCGTTTGCGTCGGTGACGGTGATGACGTTCCACCCCAGCGACTCAAACCGTCCTTTGACGTCTTCGCTGAATGCCAATTCGGTGCGGCCTTCGATGGTGATTTCGTTGTCGTCGTAGATCCAACAGAGATTCGACAACTTAAGATGACCGGCAAGTGACGCAGCTTCACAGCCGATCCCCTCCATCACGTCGCCGTCGCTGCAGACGGTGTAGGTATCGAAGTCGAACAGTTCGTAGCCGGGGCGATCGTAAGTCGCGGCCAGCCATTTTCCGGCGATCGCCATGCCGACGCTGTTACCGAGCCCTTGTCCCAGCGGGCCGGTGGTGGTTTCGATACCCGCGGCATATCCGAATTCTGGGTGACCGGCACAAGGGCTGCCCATTTGGCGGAAGTTTTTGATGTCTTCGATGGAGATCGATGGCTTGCCCGTGGGATCGCCTTTTTTGTCGGTGCCGGCAACCTCAGCCAAGTGAATCATCGAATAGAGCAACATTGACGCATGGCCGCAGGAAAGCACAAATCGGTCACGGCCCATCCAGTTGGGATTGGCTGGGTCGTAATTGAGATGTTCATTCCAAATTGCGTAAGTCAACGGTGCGAGCGCCATCGGTGTGCCAGGATGTCCGCTGTTAGCGGCCTGGACGGCGTCCATGGAAAGGGTTCGGATCGTGTTGATTGATTGTTGCTGAACATCACTTGTGGAAGTCGCCATCGTATCTTGCCTCAGGAAATTTCGTTGATCGTAATATTGATTGTTGTTTGGTGGTTGGAGGAGCCAATTCGTGGACCACAAAGCCCATTTTGACCAATATTGGCTAATACGATAAACTACCTGCGGTATCTCTGCCACTACTGGAGCGATACTGCGACGGCATCTTTAGAAATTTTCGGAAGTAAAATGGCCAACGAACCTAAACCGCTGAACTTGCCCGTGGCCAGATCAGCGATGCAACGCGACTCAAAGTTTCAACTATCGCGCCGTGGCTTTCACAAACGCGCGATTCCTGCTGCTTTAGCGGCGATGATGTCTCCGGCGCTGTCCACGTCTGTTTTGGGCGACCGGAAGAACTCAGAAAATGAAAAATCTCCCGCCGAACTGATCACGCCTGCCGCCCAAGCTACGATCGATAAATCACTGGCCTATTTACTGAGGAACCAAGTCAAGTCCGGACGCAATCGCGGGGCTTTTGGCAATGGTGGTTACAGCGGTGGCGTCGCGACGGCGTCATTGGCGGGGTTGTCGATGATGTGTGGTGGTCACGCACCGGGGCAGGGGAAGTTCGGCAAAGCCATCGATCACTGCGTTGATTTCGTGTTGAAGAACGTGCGCGACACAGGCTATATCGCTAAGTCCGAGAACAGCAATGAGAACATGTATGGCCACGGGTTCAGCATGCTGTTTCTGTCGCAGGCGTATGGAATGACGCAGAAGGCTGAAATTGGGAAGAAGCTGCGTATGGCCGTGGAGCTGACTTGTTCGACGCAGCACAAAACCGGTGGTTGGCGTTATCAGCCGCGCAAGAGCGAAGGGGATCTTTCGATAACCGTATGCCAGATTATGGGATTGCGTGGTGCGCGAGACGCAGGCATTGATGTTCCCGATGACGTTCGGAAATTGTGTATCCAATATGTCCAGAACAGCCAGAACAAAAATGGGAGCTTTCGCTACACCCTCAGGGGCGGCCATTCAACGTTCGCGATGACGGCGGCGGGGGTGACGTCGCTGTATAGTGCCGGAATTTATGAAGGCGAACAGGTGGAGAAGGCGCTGAAGTATCTGCAGAAGTTCAAGCCTGCCGGCGGTAATCGTTCTTCGCACTATTTCTATTCCAATTACTACGCAGTGCAGGCGATGTGGCATGCCGGCGGGGATTATTGGAACAAGTGGTACCCTGCGATACGGGACGAATTGGTGAAGGGGCAGTTGGCTGATGGATCTTGGCCCTTCAGCGAAGCCGAGGCTCCGTTTGGTGCGGCGATGGGCGGAATCATATTACAGATGCCGTTGAATTACGTGCCCGTGTTTTCGCCGTAAGTTGCTGCCGTTGGAAGAGGGCACGCCTTTTTGGGGCTTTAAAGAACGCTAAGTGCGATCGGGGCGGGGCGTCAGCCCTTGCGAAGCTCCCAAAGTAGCCTTTCGGTCTCCGAAAGTGCTCCTCTGGCGCTATTGCGCGCGACAGCGCTTGAGTGTTCTTTCGGAGACCGAAAGACAACTTGTCGCGTAAATTGGCTACGCGTTTGCGTTTTGCTTTTCGATGATCGTCGGGCGTCTGCGGAAGTTTGGTTGCTTCGGACGAGACGTTGACTCTCGTGGCGTAGAGGTTGCCGGGCTGGTGGGTTGCTGGCCGGTTGCGGTAGATTGCGCGGTACTGCCCTTTTTCGACACGTTCTTCTGGTAGTGAAGATACAAAACGGATGCTTGCCGTTCGGTCAAAAGCCCGCATTCAACAGCGAGATCACGAATTGTTTCCGCCGTGGATTGCTGGACTTGAAGCAGGTACTCGGCTTCCTTAGCATGCAGGTAACCCATTTCAATTGCCAGCCGCTGGAAATCTTTGCCAGGAGATCCTTCAATAGCCTCTAGGACGTTTGCGACCTGTCGAATCGTCATCAAGCTCTTTTGCAATGCCAGGGTAGGCAATGCTCTGGTTGATTCCTGCTGAATCTTAACCAAGCCGCAGAACTGTTCGGCCGTAACGATTCGTTGTTCAACGAGGTAGATTCCAAATTTAAGACTCATAGTCGGACCGCCGCACAAAATGGGATGGATCGTTGGGTGGGCTGCTCTTGCGGTTGGACCTTGATCCACCGCGCCACCGATAAAACATCGTCATTCGCCGGTACTGTGAGCCAATAATTTATCGGCTGAATTGAAACGTCTTTCGCGGCTGATTGCCATTTGTCCTCGCTTAATTGTCAAAATCGACATTCTTTAACACCCAGGTTGCGCTTTGGTTGGCGCTGGTTTTGTTTCGTTTTCGCCATGGGTGAAAAGTAAACATGGTGAGAAAGGTCGACTTGATAGCGCGGTGAAAGTCCGTCTAAGGCCTACATATTCATCAACTTGTAACGGCTGTAGCGATCATGCCGAGCGTTTGGCAAATTGGCAAAGGAATTGCTGTGAATCACAGTTGAAGCTTGCCCATGTCTGAAGTTGTGACCTAGCTTTTGGAAACTTCACAAAATGTGTCCGGAGGTTTGGAGCTTTTGAGCTCCGCCGGATAGCTAGTTTTTAAAACACGGATTCAGACATACAAAGGGCAAATATGAATCGCAAAAGAAAACAAAAATACGTAGATACAAACGTTCAGGGAGCACTCCTTCGTCGGATTCTCTTTCACTGGGTTGCATTTTTCTTTGTTACCGCATTAACGGTAATTTTGATGAAATCGCTGATCGGTGATATGAACCTCACCTTCATGGAGAACATTAAAAACTCCATTGGTGAATTCAGTTTGATCGGAGTGATTTTGCTGTGTCTATTTCCTGTATTCATGTTGGATACGGTTAGATTCAGTAACCGCTTCGTCGGACCGATCGGACGTTTGCGTCGCCACTTGCAAGAGCTTGGAACTGAAAAAACAACTCAAAAATGCTCATTTCGCGACAACGATTTCTGGTCAGAGATGGCTGGCGAATTCAACAAAGTTGTGGACCTGGTAGAGAAGCAAGAAGCCGAGATCGCTCGTTTGAAAGGGCAACTTAACAGTTCTGGCGTAACGTCACGAAACTAAAAAATTTGGTACTTCGCTTCGCAACGATTCGCGCGGAGAAGTATGCCTCGCTCTTAAAATCAATTTGGATAGAGACTTAGATGAACATCGCCAAACTAAAACCAATCAAAAGACGAAACCACAAACGCAAGGCCGGTCGTAACCGTAAGGGCGCCGCAGTCGTTGAATTTGCGGTTTGCCTTCCCTTGATTGTACTGATTATGTTGGGATCAATCGAAGCTGCGAACATGCTGTTTTTAAGACAAGCATTGGTGCAGGCGTCTTATGAAGGCGCTAAAGCTGCGGTCAAACCCGAATCGGACAACGCCACCGTTACGCTGGTTGCGAACCAGGTTGCTGAGGGGCGTCGTCTTGCTGGTTTCAATATTGAAACGGTTCCAGCAGATGTTTCGTCGGCCGCCCAAGGTGAGCTGATTCGAGTTCGAGCTTCTGCACCGGTGAACTCAAACAGCTTTATTTCCGGTACCGTGTTTCGCATTGTGAACCTCGACGCTGAAGCCGTGATGGTTAAAGAGTGATAATGCTGAGTTTTTTGAATTTCAACCAAGACATCTACAACCCGCCCTTGCCCTTTTCCTCTCAGGATCCGCTATGAAATCTCATTCTGTACTCAATCGCTTTCAACAACGTGATGGAGCCATGCTCCCGTTTATTGCTGTTGTGATCGTGATTTTATTCATTACTGCTGCTTTCGCGATCGACGTGGCTCGAATTCACGTCACCCGCAGCGAACTTAGAACCGCGACCGATGCGGCGGCTAAGGCTGGCATCGAAGCGCTTGGACGCGAACAATCGACTGCCGCAGGAGTGGAAGCCGCGTTGGCAGTTGCTCGAGAGAACATCGTCGCCGGAAGAGGGATGTTGTTGGATCCAGATCAAATCGTTTTTGGAACTTCAGGTCAAAGCCCAGACGGTTCATTTTTCTTCAATGAAGGCGGCACGCCGCTAAACTCGGTTCGCGTTGTCGGAGAAAAGACAGCCGGTTCACCTGCGGGTCCAGCCCGTCTGTTTTTCGCACCGATATTCGGCCTGAGTGATTTTGAGCCTGTTCAAGTCGCGACTGCTACACGTATTGATCGTGACATCGCTTTGGTCTTGGATGTTTCCGGTTCTATGTCGCTTAACGGTCGCTTCGAAGCACTTGCCAATGCACTGGACGTGTTTCTCAGCGAACTCGACGCCACACCACAGCGTGAGAATCTTAGCCTGACGGTCTACAGTACAGAAGATCGCAAGGTTCAAGATCTAACCAACAACTTAAACGATATCCGCGACGCATTTGCTAATGAGAGCCCCGGTGGTTTCACCGCGATTGGCCAAGGATTGGAGACAGGATTGGACTCGATCCTAAACGATCCTAATGCTCGTCCGTTTGCCCTGAAATCTATTATCCTGATGACCGACGGAAATCAAAACACAGGTATCAGTCCTGAACTGATCGCTCCTAGCGCCCAAGAAGCTGGAGTCGTTGTTCATACGATTACTTTCAGCGAAGGTGCTAATGAAGCGTTGATGGCTCAGGTCGCCGACATCGGTGAAGGAATTCATCTCCATGCAGACAACGATCAAGAATTGATAGAGGCTTTCGAAACGATCGCTAAGCAATTGCAAGTGTTATTGATCGAGTAATTTTGAGATGTCACTTTCTTAGATATTACTTGCTCGCAACCTACCGCCCCTTTTATTCCCAGAATTTATTATGTTCCGAAAACTTAAAAAACGCTCACAAGGCACTGTCACCGTAGAAGTCGCATTGTGCTTGCCGGTCCTGTTGGCGATCCTTATGGGGTCTTACGAATTAGCGCGTGCGAACATGATGCTGCACTCGACCGAAAGCGCCGCCTACGAAGGTGCACGAGTCGGAATCATTCCCGGTGCAACGCCCGAAGGCGTACGTGCCTCAGTTGCAGGCGTTTTGAATTCTGTTGGAGTGAGAACGTTTGAAGTTGATATCACCCCCGAAGTGATCACCAATACAACCGAAGAAATCGAAGTACTGGTGACGGTTCCGCTGCGAGCGAATTTGGCGTTGCCAACGTTCTTTATTCAAGACCCAACCTTCAGGGGTACCTGTACGCTTCGCCGTGAGACGCTTTAAAACGCTCTGGCTACGTCGCAGACAACAAAGCCCCCAGCCACAGGCTCCGTATTCCTTACGGAGCCTTTTTCTATTGGTAAATGCCGAATTTCACCGTGCATGATAGAGGTGAGCGGCCCGCCAATGAAGTCTTTCCTAAACTACTGTTCGGGCATAGCGTGAGGGTTGGCCGACTTCAGGCGATTGGAAGACATTAACCAAACGACCCATCCGATCAAAGACACCGATAAGATACACAGCCGATAGCCCAGCGCCACTAACAGACCTCCGTCGCGCCCGAAGCAACTGTACAGGTAGGCTAAAGCGGCTTCCATACCGCCGATTCCTCCCGGCAAGGGAAGCGAATTGGCGACCATTGAAATGGGGGCGATCACGAAATGGTCATTGAGGGTAGGGGGAGACTGTGTGATGGAAAGCCCGACCAAGTAGATTGTTATGCTGAACATCGTATTGGTGATCACGCTTAGTAAGATCGCCTTTACGATGACTATTTTGCGTTGACCGTAAAGGGCCGCGGCGTCCATCACCCGTTCCAACAGATCCCCAATCTTCGGAAGCGCGACAGCCCAGCGCATCACTTTCCAGTATTTCAGACCGGGCACGAACAGCATCACTAACAGTGCGACGCATCCACACATCGAGGCTACGCCTGCAAAGTTGCAACCGAACGCGATGGCCTGTTTTTCGATTGTTTCCTCGCCGGGGACCCCGTTGATCCAAAATGCGGTGGCTGCAAAACCACACATCACAATCAAACCAATAACGCGATCAATGAAGACGCTGAGAATGGCCTCGGGGATGCGGCCGGGCGAATGGCGTGCCGCGTAGAATGCCCTCAGTGAATCGCCGCCAACAACGCCAATCGTGACGATGTTGAAGAAGGATCCTATGAAACCTAATTGAATCGCGGCGGAAGTTTCCAATTCAAGCCCGATCGCGACCGATAGCTGCTGCCAACGGATATAGCTGGCCAGGAAGGCGAGCAGCATCGTCAGTAGTGCCAACGCCAGCCAATGGTAGCCAATGGGCGTATCAACGAACTGCACGAATTGATCGCGGTATTTGTATATCAATACGGCCAAGATGCCGACCGAAGCACCATATTTGGCGACGGTCAGCAACTTTGTTTTCTTTGATGGAGTTGGGGCTTGAGTCAACGAAGAGGTTGGGCGTTAAACAGGTGGCGGGTACGAACCATCATTTTGATTCGAGCAGCGCTAATGGAAAAGGGCGATACTGGCTGTAAAACCGTGTAAAAAGTTGGAACATCCGACATAACCGAACTCTCCGGCCGCAAAAAAGCCAGCCGTGGCGACGTCGCCGACGATCTCTCCTAGTAGCGCGGCGTCATGGTGCGGCTGCTCGAAAAGATTCGATCCGCGCCCGTTGCAGGTAAAAATTAGTGCGGCGGTCGGCGAGGACTCCGATTGCTTTTTGATTTCCTTTTCTAGCATCGACCGCAATTCAATCGAAGCGGAAACCTGGTCGCGGATGTGGAACTGTACCGTGCGCCCTTTACGGATGTAGTCGCCGACTGTGATGGTGCTGGTTTCTTCGTCGATGCCGATGACGTTGCGGATTAAAAAGTCGCCATATTGAAATTCGTCTTTCAATTCCGTCATCGCGATACCAAGGTGCAGCCCCTGTTCGACACGTGCTTGGTCTTGAGTGGGCAGTGCGGCGTAGATTTGTTTGATAACGTCGAATGAGGGCTGTCCGCCGAGGGCGCCGACGATGTTTCGTTCACTGTCGGTAACGATGAACGTACTGCCGATCGGTCGGCATCCTTGCGAAACGACCGTCGACACCTTCACGCCTGAAATTCTTACCGCAACGGCGCCTCGGTCAAATACGTCTCTGTTTAGCATCAACCGCGCATCGGATGGGTTTAGCCCGCTGTCGGAGACGCCACCGAAGACGCGGACGCCGGGATGGTTTGAATTCATGTGGGCCAGCAACCCATCAGCGGGAAAACTGTAGGCTTCGGACAGCATGATCACCACCGAGTCCGCTTCCCAGCCATCTTGGGGCAGCCCAGAAAATCCAGACTTCCCTTCGGCGGACTGAAGTTCAAGAAACATGGGGGTGACTTCTGCTTCGGGAAGCTGCGCCGCCCAAAGGCTGATGCCCATCGTGTTTTCAAGTTCTTGTTTCCCCGCGACAAGCGACTGGCACGTGACACCCAGCACGGTTTGTGCGCCGGTCAATTCACCGATGCGTTTCATCGCGTTTTCGAAGTCTTCGGGCTGATAGCCGGCGACAAACGCGATGACTAAATCAGGCACCAGGTCATCCGGTTTTTCCGAAAATTGTTGGTTGATCTGCAAACAGCACTGAGTAACCGCCAATCCAACATCTGGCGATTGGCAAATAGCAGCAGCGTAATTGTTCGTGGCCATGAAAGAGTCCGATTGCGAGTCCGTTGCAAATTTCACCGCACCGCGAAAGTTTTAGTTGCTTCCGGGGCTTTAATGGTTGAGCGTCGTTCGTAGGGCCGGCTTCCACCAGCCTTTTTAGGTAAAGGTGGGCGTGGCCGGTAGGAGCCTTAGGTTTTACCACATCTTTTTGTCTTCGCCGCTTGATATCCGAGCATCATATTCTGAAGTTTAGCCCAGCCTCTCCAGATGACAATCCATCCTGGCGGATTATCCGAGCGTCGATTCTGATGCCCACCAAGCCGCGCGAGGGCGTAAAAGAACTCGTGCACCGTTAGTGATTTGGCTTGGCCAAACCGCCACATGCTCAACACCACGATATAATCCGAGTCGATCATTTCACTGGCGGGGATCGTGTGAGCGTCTTTGGTGCGGCTCATGTCGCGGAGATTCAGCAGCGTTACCGCGAGTGCAGTAAACAGAGCAATCGCCGGTTGCAATCGCCCAACCGTTGTGAACTGAATGCTTTCGATCTTACAACCGGTCTTCATTCCCTTGTGAAGCTCTTCCACAATCCATCTTTTTTCATAACACTCAATAACGTCCCAAGCATCTTTGAATGTTTTGATCGGCTTGTTGGTTAACAACGTCCATTGAAGCGGCTTTTCTCCTGCCGGCGGATCGACTTCGCAAACACGCACCACGTACATCGGCAAAGGGGCGTCGCCATGGTGACCTGTTTTCACATGCGGTCGACAAACCAGTACCGCTGCGCCTTGGACGGTAAACTCAGCATTGCGTGCAGTGCGCGCCTTACGTGCCTTGTCTCCTCCGCTGATGCCTTTTTGGAACTGGACATCCATCGTAAAGGCTCCCAGCACAGGCAGTTGCTGCGCGTACTCGGCGAGATACTGGGTTTCTTCAGCGACTTCATGACCTGGGTAGACTTTGCGAACTTTGCTTGACCGGATCAAAAATTGCCGACCGCTTTTGACTTCATGTTCTAAAAACTCGAACGTATCAGCGCCCCGATCGCAGACATCCATCAACCGAGAGTCTTGCACGAGGTGCTTAGTACCTTTGAGCCACAACAGGCTTTCGCGGGAAGCGCGTGCCCGGAGCTGGGCTTTCGTTTCTTTCTTGGGTGTCCTGGCGCGTTTGTGAAGAATCTGATCCACAAGCCCAAGCACCGCTCCCGTTTTCGCGTTGACCGCCAATACATTCTGACAGACGTATCCACGTCGACTGCCATTACCAATTTGCGCTAAGTCATCGGCCAAGGATTTGAGCGACGAGTAATCCAGTTCCGTGGCATCGTGCAGCATCAAAACCGGATCCGGGCAGGCGTCGATTTTGGCTAACGTGTGGTTACGGATCGCCGCGATCATTTTCTCGTGAGTGACATCCTTGCAATCGAGTAGACGATAGAACGCACGCAAGTCTGCCGGGTTGGAGAGCTTGTCGGGCAGTGAGCCACCGGGATTACGTTTCATCGCGTCGAAGGATTCGGCCATCCGGGCGTTTCGCCGTACGTCGCCAAACTCGGCTTGGTCAAAAATCGAGTGACCTAAAGTTGTTTCTGATGCGTAATTGACGGGCATGAGTGAATTCCTGAAGGGCGGATTGTAACGTGGGTACAACAACTTGTACGACAACCGCTAACTCTGGATCACTTTTGAACCCAAGGTTAAATTTTACAATTCTACTTTCACTAACAAAAACTGACGACAAACCAAAAAAGAGATTTTTTCGTTTGTAAATTTTACGGACAATTTGTGGTAAAACCTAAGGTAGGAACCGGCCCTACA
>CALDEW010000316.1 GCA_937942355.1 uncultured Pirellulaceae bacterium
ACCGAGTTTCCTCACCAACGTCGTGATCCCCGAAAGCAACCCCGACAATCGCATCGCCGTGTTTGCGATGTACTGCTTCTGGACAGGAGAGGCCAAGCTGGGGTCGTTGGATGGCGTTATCGCCACCGAAGCTGGTTTCTATGATGGAAAGGAAGTTGTCGTGGTGAGGTACGACGACAAGAAAATCAAACTGCTTGATTTAGTTCGCAACGCAGAAAAATTCGACTGTGCTCACGCGGTTTATCTACCGACTCAGCGAGAAAGATCGAAAATCGCCAAACAGACTCGGCTGAAGAATGTTTCTTTGTTCAGCTTCCAAGACGGCTACCGTCGGGCACCGCAAAGCGATCAGAAAAAACAAATTGCCTCCAATAAAGTGCTCGAGAGCTTAAACCTCACACCGATGCAGTGGACCAAGCTCAACGCGCGAGGCATTTCTAAAGATTCGCCACGAAAATGGCTGTCGCCTCGTCAGATCGCGAAACTCTCAAATTAGCGGGCACCCTTTGCAGCGGTTGAAATTTTGGCTATCGTCGAACCGTAGTTAGCGGTCAACAATATAGATAGTCACGAGATATCAAATGCAGCGTCGAAGATTGGGGCAAAGCGGGTTAGTAGTTTCTGAAATCTGTCTGGGTACGATGACCTTTGGTCGCCAAGCCGATGAGGCTGAATCGTTCCGTATCATGGACCATGCCTTTGAGAACGGCATTAACTTTCTGGACGCCGCAGAAATATATCCCGTGCCCCCGTCTGCGGACTCTGTTGGGGTGACCGAAGAGATCGTAGGACGCTGGCTGAAAACGAAGCCTCGTCACACGGTCGTCGTCGCGACAAAGATTACCGGGGCAGGGCACGGCTGGTTCACGCCGCCTGTTCGTGACGGCATGACGACGCTGGATCGCCATCAGATCCGATTGGCCGTCGAACAATCATTGACTCGATTGCAGACGGACTACATTGATCTCTATCAAACCCATTGGCCCGATCACGGGATGCGTTATCAAGACACGATGGCCGCGTTGACCGAACTGGTGGATGAAGGAAAGGTGCGCGTCGTTGGTTGCAGTAACGAAACGTGTTGGGGAGTGATGAAAAGCATTCAAGCCTCCGAGGATTATGGCTTGGTGCGCTATGACACGATCCAGAACAATTTCTCATTGATCAACCGGCGTTGCGAGAGCGAACTGGCTCAGGTTTGCCGAAAAGAGAACGTCAGTTTGCTGCCCTATTCCCCTCTGGGCGGCGGCGTGTTGACGGGAAAATACAACACTGACGGGGACTTACCTGCCGGAGCACGATTCAGCGACTACTTGACCGGCGGTGGCGAACGTCAAAAGAAGATGGCCAAACGTTTCGTCAACGAACGTACGCAAGAGACCACACGCCGTCTGACTGAGATTGCCAACCGGCTTTCGATCAGCGTTACGACGCTGGCGGTGGCTTGGAGCAAACAACATGACTTCGTCGCGTCGACGATTATCGGCGTTAGTAAGTTAGATCAACTGGATGACAATCTCGCCGCTGCCGATTTGGTTCTCGATGAAGAGACCATGCAGCAAATCGACCAAATCCACGTCGATATTCCGCTGGCGATGACGGAGGATGGTTTGCGGTATTTGTAGCCTTTCGGTCTCCGAAAGTGCGCCTCGCGCGCAATGGAGCGCAATAGCGCGCGAGTGTTCTTTCGGGGACCGAAAGACAACGATGGACCAAAATTTATGGAACTTTTCGCGATTGAGAACGTCAGTTCATACACTGTGTTTTAAAACAACGTTACCAGTGAAGGAGATGGGCGATGAGAATCATAACTTGGGGTACCTTTGGATTGTTTTTGGCGATCGTCGCAGCTTTGGCATTATGGCCGACAAATACTTGTTTTCGCTCACTTGGCACAGCGATAGCTCAAGAGACGAACGGGGGTGAAGATCCTTTCGGCGGTGTTAATCCTTTCAGCGGTGATAAATCTAAGAAATCTGGTAGTTCACATAAATTAGCGCCGGGTTCAAAAACCAAACCAAGTGCAGCCATCCCCCAAAAATCCAGCAAGCCTGCTCGAACGGCTCCCACGGGTCATAGTTTCTCTACGCGTAAGGCACGTGAAATCCAATCAGCCTTGAGCAAGCCGTGCAATATCGAATACGTAGAAGTGCCGTTCGTCGACGTGAAGCGTGACCTTGAAGACAAATTTGGCTTCAACATTATGCTTGACCAATCTGCTGTGGACGATGCGCTTACGGAAGAAGAACTGATTAACGTACGACTGGGGGGCATCAAATTATCAAACGCACTTCGCTTGTTGCTTAGAGATTTCAACGCGACTTACGTTGTCAGTGATGGTGTTATCAGGATCATTTCTTTGGCAAACGTGACCGATCCTGAGAATCTCTCTCAAAAAATGATAAATGTCAGTTCATTGCTAAATCTGATTAACCAAACCGACGCGCGGCTCAATCCTAACCAACAAGATCCTAAACAGGAATCGAAAGCCACCGCAGAGTCGTTATTGGAGAACACGATTACTAACGTCGTTCGAAAAGATTTTTGGAAAAAAGTGGCTACGATTGACATCATCGGCGGCATCTTGGTCATCAATGGACCAGAAAGCTTGTTGGATGAGGTAGCTGATTTCATCCAAGATTTGGAAGCAGAACTTAAGGTTCAATGAAATAGT
>CALDEW010000317.1 GCA_937942355.1 uncultured Pirellulaceae bacterium
CTTTTCATTTCCCGTTTTGGCTAATAGTCGTCGTCATCGAAATCGTATTGAATCGGCTTTTCGCCTATCTCATTAACAACCCTCGGATATGTAACACCCACTTCTGGTTCGTGAGGTTTTTTGCGTGATTTCAGGATTTTGAAAATCCAAGAGTCTCCATAATCGAACAAGTAAAACAGCGATTTTCTTGGTGGTAAAGGAAACAGGTCGTGTAATCGAGTCACATAAATTTGTCCATTCTCGTCATCGTAACGAATTCGTTCGCGCGCGTGATCGGTTCGTGCGACGAAAAATTCGTATAGGTGATCGTTGTCAAAATTTACGGCCTGTTGAATCGCCCCGTGAACATCTTCGAGAGTGGAGAACTCGATAAATTCAATATCAGCACTCCATAAGGTGCCTAGTTTAACTTTAAGGGTGACAACCATTGCTCAACACATGCTCCAATTTTCGTCGAGTGGTAGAAGAAATGGACAAAAAAAGTTAGTCCACTTTAGCGGTTGGTCGCAGGGCCATCTCGGGCGGTTAAGTAGCCTGACCCCTTTTGCCTGCCCGCACCGATGTGATCGCGTACGCAGTGATCAATCCAATTGTAGCGCCAATAATCCCAAAAACCAAGAATGAGTCGGCCCGAGTCGCAACATGATCCAAATGCTCACCTGTTGAACCGCCACGATCAAAGAAAAGTCCCATGAAACAGCCTGCGAATCCAAGCAGGAAGAACAATCTGCTACGGATCATGAATGAGACGACCGCCACCACCACAATCACCGGGGCAATCCGCAGCGCACTGAAAATGAATTCGGCGTAGGTGTTGTCAATCATCTAACGGATGGATTAGGCAGTACAACGTTGGGGTTCACTGGGCCGCGGCGAAAGACATGCAAGCAGAAAAAGCCGCGCGGCCCGCGGTTCCGTATCCAGAGTATTGTTGTCCATCACGTTGCAAGTGCGTCTTCTATTCGCTGAGCAATGGTGTCATATATCAGCTCACGTTCGATTTCATCACTAAGCCCCACTGGTTCGTCCGGCGGGTTTATCGACTGAAAGCCCTTTAGGTTTTTCTCACGTGTAAACCGACACGGTTTAAGTATCACAGGCAATATCAACGTTCCTTTGCTTTTCGCACCCTCAAGCAGCGGTGGTAATTCATCGTTCACGATAAAGTCCGATGCCAAAAAGTCAGCGCTCACCAACAGGACCGCGATCTTAGCCGCGTTTAAAGCGGTTTCAATTTCATTTTCCCAGTCGTCGCCGGCCTTGATCTTGGTGTCCGCCCAAGCTTCAATTTCTCCGGTTCTTTCTAGCGGTTTCAAGTGAACCATCAGTCGGTTCAAAAATTCTTTGTCTTTATGGCTGTAGCTGATAAATATTTTGTTCCCGTCTGGTTTGACCTTCGGTTCGGTTGTTTGAGGCACGTCATCAACTGACAATTCAAAAAAGTCAATGATGTTGTCGAGATGCTGATCACCAAGTCGCCGCTTGCCGTTGATGAAAATACTAACCATCGCTTGCGAAAGGCCCAAGTATTCTGCGAGTTGAGCTTGCGTTACCCCATCTTCTTTCATGTGGTCGCGGATCAATTCAACGAATGCGTCGTAGTCAAGTTTTTCGACTGGCATAAAACTCACAGTGGGTTTAGGCATAAAACGAACTAATTATTGGCGCAAGGTCGTCGGTCAATATGTGGTTGCAGGACTAATCGCCTGAGCATGCACCCAGTATGGCAGTGCCTTGGGCGCTATGCAAGAAAAAACGTCATGCGGAGCCGCTGTAAAAGTGCTGACTTGGTGTCTTTTTTCGCTTCTGGGTAAGATCGCCGACAACCTTACTTCAGTTCGTATTCGCGGAGTTTCCGGTACAGGTTTCGCTCGCTGATGCCGAGGATGCGGGCGGTTTCTTCACGGTTGTGGTTGGCGAGGGTCAAGGTGTGTTCGATGGCCCAACGCTCGATCTCTTTGAGCGACTTTCCTACCAAGGTCGACGATACATCGGCCGAACCCGGCTGAAGAATTTCGGTGTCGGCAGCATCGGTTGTGGAGCCATCGTCGTCGGCGGGGGCGATGACTGCTTGCCCGTCGTGAAGGTCGGGCGAAAGATCGTCCATTCCCAATTCGTTATCAATGTCCATTACGACGAGGCTTTCGACGACGTTTTTGAGTTGACGGACGTTGCCCTTCCACTCGAAGTTCAGCAACCAGCGGCGGAGGTCTTGGGAGAAGGTTTTGACCGATCGTCCGTTCTTCTTATTGGCTTGTTTGCGAAAGAAATCAGCCAGCGGCAAGATGTCTTCGCGCCGCTGCCGCAGCGGATCCATTTGCACGGTGACGATCTTGAGGCGGAAGTAGAGATCGCTGCGGAATCGTCCGGCTTCGATTTCTTCTTCGAGGTCCTTATTGGTTGCGGCCAAGACTCGGACGTTGACGGGGATTGGTTTGTTGTCGCCGACACGTGTGATTTCACGTTCCTCGAGCACACGCAGCAGTTTGATCTGCGTCGCCATCGGCATATCGCCAAGCTCGTCCAGAAACAACGTCCCTCCGTCGGCGTATTCGAATTTTCCTTGCCGGTCGCTGATCGCGTCGGTGAACGCGCCTTTGACGTGGCCAAAGAGTTCGCTTTCGACCAAGTGCTCGGCGACCGCGCCGGTATTGATCGCTACGAAAGGTTTTTTCTTGCGTGGGCTGTTTTGATGGATGGCTTGGGCGACGACGTCTTTGCCGCTGCCCGTTTCGCCGGTGATCAACACGCCTGCGTCTGTGGGCGCGATGCGCTTGAGACGTTCGACGACGTTCTTCATGCTGGCGCTGGCGTAGATCAGATTGTCGAATCCGAACCGTTCGTCCAAGCGGCTGTGTAGTTGTTCGTTTTGCTTCTTCAGCCGCACCGATTCTACCGCTTTTGAAAAGACGGCTTGTAGGCGTTTGGGCGTGATGGGTTTTTCGAGGAAATTAAAGGCGCGTTCGCGCATCGCTTCGACCGCACGGGGGACGGTGGCGTGGCCGGTGACCAAGATCACTTCGCAATCGGGTTGCGTATCTTTGGCCAACTTCAAAATGCCCATCCCGTCGACGTCGTTCATCATC
>CALDEW010000318.1 GCA_937942355.1 uncultured Pirellulaceae bacterium
GGTGCTCAATGCAGCCGTGAAGTTCAGCGTCAACGCTCAGACCAAAGCCGGTGGATGGGGCTATGTGAGTGCCAAGGAAGATAATTTCGACGAAGGATCGACTACGATCACGCAAGTCCAAGGACTACGCGGTTGTCGCAACGCGGGACTGGTCGTTCCCAAGGAATCGATTGAAAAAGCGAAGAAATATATCTACAAATGTCAAAACAAAGATGGCGGCATTTCTTACAACAGTTCTTCTGCGATGGGTGCGTCGCGTCCGGCCATCACCGCCGCAGCGCTAGCGGCGCTGTACAATGCCGGCGACTATGACAGCAAGTACGTTCCCAAAATGTGGAAGTACGCGAAACAAAATCTTCATTCGATGACCAATGAGAAAATGCTGTTCGGGCATTGGCACTATACGTATCTGTACTACGCCCAAGTCGTCTATCGCCAGGGCCCCGATGTCTGGGAGCCGTTCCGGAATAAAATCTGCCAGCGCATCGCCAAGCAGCAGCGGCGCGATGGACGATGGAAAGAAACCAATGTCTGCGATGCTTACGGGACCGCGATCAACCTGATCATCCTGCAAATGGATTACGGTTACCTGCCGATTTACCAGCGTTAGTCCAAACAACCAGCTTCGGCATAAGCCACCTTTTGTTTATGGCGACGGTTGCGCAAAATAGTTTCATGATTGACTTCCAAACCTGCTTCAATATCGTTGAAAAGCACATCGAAGACCGGTACCAGATGCCTGTCATGATTTCGGATGTCCTTGATCCCAATACGGGAGACTTTGATGGCGTCACGATCAAGATCGACTACGACCAAGAACTCGATCTAGCGTTCTACATCCTGCTGCACCTGTTCGGACACAGCGTGCAATGGAATTTGAGCAAAGAGTATCGCGATCTTGGCCAAGACCAGACGATTCCCAAGCCTCCCGAAGTCATGGAAAAGATCTACCACTACGAACGAGATGCTACTCGGTATGCGATCATGCTTTGTCGTGAAGCACAGCTTCAACCGATCGCAGAAATTGACCAATGGGTGAGCGACTGGTTTGCCGCCGATTACGCATTCCTTGAGCGGTTTTACACGACCGGCCAGCGCCTAGATCCTAAGGAACTGTTTCAGCCCGGAGCCGGAGAATTGCTGACACCGTTGGAGATCCCGGCGTTCAAACCCCAGCGCTGGACCAGTCGTTGGTCGTTTTGAGCGCTGTTAGGCTCGCTTCTGCGGAGAACGCCGATTTAGCAATTTCAAATTTTCTTCGGGTTTTCTTTCCAAGCAAACTTGGTGGGCTGCGAATACATTACCTAACGCTTTCCTTGTTCGTTTTGGAGTCAAATCAATTGTTGTATAGCGGTCTTAACCCGGCGATGGCGCCTCTGATCATTACCATCATCGCCTTTGCCTTGCTACTGTTGGTTCAATTTTGCGATGTCTATACCAAGCAAACGCGTCAACTCAGTTCCATGTTGGGAGTTTTGTGCATCGGTATCAATCTTTGGTTCTGCGCGATCGGCTGGCCCATCAAGTACGGAGCGTTGATAATCGTCACCGGAGGATCGGTGCTGGCAGTCCAAGCGATGCTTTGTTATCTGGGCCATGACACGATTACCGCTAAACGTTAAATCGAATCGGACGACAGCACATATGCCCAAGCCGTTGTTCCCGCCAGCGCGTGGTTGCACGATTTCGCTAGCACCCCAGCCAGTCAAGTCCGCCTAATCCGTAAACTTGCTCAAGATCGCCCCTTCAAACGGCGATAACATAGAAACAGTGCAGGGGGGTCTGCCAATTTGGGGCGCGACAAATACGCGCCGACCGACCGTGTCATCAGCCTCCGACAACATAGAATACTACGATGAAGATTTGGGCTTCTTCGCTAGGACGCTAACCGGTTGGGGAAGTATCGTACTCGATGGCATCATGGCGCTGGGCGATTTTTCTATCTTTGCCTATCAGACTTTCGTCTGGATGCTTACCCGTCTCCCCAAAAAGGGGACACTGATAACCAATTTTCATCAGGTTGGCGTATCATCGCTTGCCGTCGTTGCATTGACGGGTACCTTCATCGGAATGGTGTTGGCGGTACAAAGCTATTTCCAATTCCGCCAAATCGGATTAGAAACTCGACTCGGCGGCGTCATCAACATGACGCTGGTGCGCGAATTGGGGCCCGTTTTGGCCGCGACCATGTTGGCCGGGCGGGTGGGAAGTTCCATGGCGGCCGAACTTGGCACGATGCGGGTCACCGAACAAATTGACGCCCTTTCTGCCATGGGCGCTAACCCAATTCACTATCTCGTTGTGCCCCGTTTTCTAGCGTGCCTATTCATGATTCCAGCTTTGACGGTCATGGCTGATTTTATGGGTGTTGCAGGCGGGCATTTTTACAGCGTCAACATTCTCGACATCGACGTCCATCACTATTGGCACAACAGTGCAAAATTCGTGACCAACTTCGATCTTTTCGTGGGACTGTTCAAGAGTATTTTCTTTGGCGCGGCAATCGCGATGGTCAGTTGCTACCAAGGTTTCAATTGCACCGCAGGGGCTGAAGGTGTTGGCCGAGCATCAACGTCAGCATTTGTGTATTCTTTCGTCATGATTTTGTTCATCGATTTGTTTTTGGGCATCGCGTTGGACTCCATCTACTTCATGTACTACCCCGAGGGAGCCAGTCTGCTCTAAAGTGCAATGATTGAAGAACTATTCGAATCTGAGCAGCCTCTTGTCGAAGTCAACGATCTATCGGTTCGTTTTGGCGCACAGACCGTTCTGCGGAACATCAACCTCTCTATCCCGCGTGGTCAAACGGTGGTGTTACTTGGAGAGAGCGGCTGCGGAAAAACGGTGCTGATGAAATCTACTATCGGACTGGTGAAACCAACCAGCGGAAGTGTCTTTTTTGATGACGAGAACATTCACCGTCTTAATGACCGCCGGCTAAGCCTCCTACGTTTGCGATTTGGTTTTGTATTTCAAAACGCAGCACTTTTTGACAGCATGACGATTGGACAAAACGTTGCTTTTCCCCTAAGACAACATGGGCGATTTTCCACTGAACAAATTCGCGAGATGGTTCTTTCGCGCCTCTCAGAAGTTGGCCTGCCAGATTCGGTCATCTACAAAAAACCGGCGGAACTCTCTGGAGGTATGAGGAAGCGTGTCGGTTTGGCTCGTGCCCTGATCATGAACCCTGAACTTATTATGTATGACGAACCCACAACGGGGCTGGACCCCATCATGAGCGACGTCATCAACGAACTGATCATTCGCACGCGCAGACGCAATCCCGTCACCAGCATTGTCGTCACCCACGACATGAACACGGCAAAAAAAGTAGCGGACCGGATCATCATGTTGATGCCAGCACACCGCTTAAATGATAACGAACCCCAAATGATATTTGACGGCACTGTTTCAGAGATCGAATCGTGCCGAGATCGACGCGTCCAACAATTCATCAACGGTGAAGCTGGAGAGCGACTAATGGAACTGCGAGCCAGCCGAGTTTAATCAGATACTTTGAACTACATTTCTGTAGGCATCCCCAATGAATGAAAACCTGTTGAGATTTCGAGTGGGCGCCTTCGTTTTGATTGCGATACTCATTCTGATGATCCTGATTGTGCTCAACAACGAGTTCTTAGGCAGTCAATATGAAGTAGTAATCAAGCCCTCCTCAGCTCCAGGCGTCACGATCGGCACGCCTGTTCGCAAGAATGGAATTCTTATCGGACGCGTTAAGGACGTGGCGACCGAAGACGACCACGTTGCGTTGCTTCTTGGCATCAGTGAAAGTGAGTCTATCTATTCCAACGAAATCGCGTCTATTGGAGCAGAATCCTTTCTCGGTGACGCCGGAATCGAGATCTTGCCACTTCCTCGTGAACAGCGCGGACA
>CALDEW010000319.1 GCA_937942355.1 uncultured Pirellulaceae bacterium
GTCCGAGATCATCAGCGACCAGCGCCGTGGAAAGACAGGCGTCTATTCGGCCACGATGGAAGGCTTGAAAAATTGCCTGGATAACAAAGTCATGACCGGCGTTTGTACCAGTCTCTGTCAAACCAACATCGACGATCTGCTAACGGAGAAATGGGTGGATCGGTTGATTGAGATGGGCGTTCTTTATACGTGGTTTCACGTCTTCCGCCCTGTCGGCCCCGACGCTTCGCCGGATCTTGCACTCACCCCTGAGCAACAACGCAAAGCGCGGCAGTTCGTCGTCGACATGCGATGCAAGAAACCGATCATCGTCATTGACGCTTATTACGACGCCGACGGCAACGCGCTCTGCCCTGCCGCGACGGGTTTCACGCATCACGTTAACCCTTGGGGCGATATTGAGCCTTGCCCAATCATTCAGTTCGCCAAAGAGTCAATTCATGACGAAAGGCCGTTGGATGAAGTGTTCAACGAGTCGGAGTATCTCAAGGATTTCCGAAAAACGGCGGCTCAACACACGCGCGGATGCATCGTACTGGAGCGACCGGATCTAATCGAATCCTTGGCCGATCGTCACGGAGCCGGCGATTCGACAGCGCGGAAGACGGCGCTGGCCGAGCTTCGGGCCGCACAGCCTCATCCGTCCCAGTACGCCCCCGACATGCAACCGATTCCGGAGAAAAGTTGGGCCTATCGCATCGCCAAGAAAATTGCTTACCATGACTATGGTGTTTACGAAGAGCATTTTGAACAGAACAATTGGATCGATCCTAAATCAGCCACGCCACCACGGCAGGATCTGGTCGAGCTTCGACCGTAGGGTAGTGGACGAGGCAACGAGTCCGGCGGGGAGACGGGAAGTTGAATCAGAGGACAATGGGAGTGGTAGTGGATTTTGTCAAAGATCCCTCGTCGCATCTAATTCAAACATTAAGGTCCAAGCAAATGCAACGAGGAGGTTTAACAACACTCCACTACAAAGACGAAATGCTTCTCGTACGTGAACGGTTACGGAAATATTTTGAGCGGGTTTGAGGTATGCCAACACTTTTATTTATTGCTGTGATTGCTTTGGTCATTGGAGTATCAGCGTGGCATGCTCACAAAAAAAGTAAAGAACGCACGGCGGCGTTTGAGCAACAAGCGGCCGCCATGGGACTGCAATTTGATCCTGACGCACACGGTTTGCGTGATCGCTTGATGGGGATGAATCTGATGACTGCCGGGCGCGGACAACGGGCCAGGAATCTAATTTCTGGAGACGCGGGCGATGTCAGGATCTCGATCTTTGACTACCAGTACACCACCGGCAGCGGTAAAAGCAGTCGAACTCATATTCAAACGGTCGTCGCACTTGAGTCCGCTGACATCAACGCCCCATCCTTTTCAATGCGACAACAAAATGCTTTCTTGGATCGGATCGGGAAATTTTTCGGCGGTCAAGACATCGACTTCGAATCACACCCCACCTTCTCTGAGATGTTTGTGCTCAAGGGGCCCGAAGAAAAGATCATTCGAAATTTCTTCACGCCTGAACTGCTGACCTTTTTCGAAACCAAAGTTGGACATTGCGTTGAAGGATCCGCCGGCCAAATCATTCTCTATAAAAACGGAGAGCGGACCAATCCCGAAAACGTCAAAGATCTACTCGCATCGGCCTATGAAGTTTATGGTCACATTGTCGACGGTTGATCCATCTCCAATCAGCCTCGGCCCAACAAAACAACATGCCCGACGCCAACCAAAAAGTCGCAGCGATCACCGCGTCGGATAAGACGATCTACGATTCGCTTGTTCAAACACCCGAGTTGATCCTCACAACCGGAGAGCTCGAGCAAATCCTACGAAGCAAGCTCTCGGGACTACTTCTTGATCAACCGATTCGCACTCGTTCCAAAGTGGTCAAATCAGCGATTGCCCGATCCTTGGGGTATCCTGTGCCAAGGAGCTTCCTCAAGTCGAAGCCGCGCTTTCCCGGGCAAGATTTTGATGTCTACGTGCAGAAGTCGGATAACTTACAAATCTGGAACGAAGAACTTTCACCCCAGCGGCGCTATGTCTTGGTGCGCGTTAACGAAGAAAACAAAGTTGAAACCGTGAAAGTCATCAATGGTGTGCAACTGGCCAAATTGGACACCACCGGTACGTTGACCTCCAAATATCAGGCCACCGCGATCGACGACGTCAATCAATCTCGTTTGGTTTCGGAAACGGACACTCCCGATCTGGCGGCTGTGATCGCAGATCCCCAAACGGACTATGATCGCCGGTTGATCCCGATCGAGAAAATCTATCAGAAACTGTTGCCATTGATGGGCAAAACAATCCCCAACGCGGGCAACGATCAAGAGCGCGTGCGCGGTTGGGAACTTCATAAATTGATCAGTGATTCTCTGGGGATTGAAACGCCTACAGACGATGGGCAGATTCCTGACGTGACCCAACAGCTTTTGGAGATCAAACTGCAAACCAGCCCGACCGTCGACCTTGGTTTAATTTCTCCCGGAAGCGCCGATACCGTCACCGTTGCGGGCCAGACATTTCGATATGCCGACATCCGATACGCGGTGGTTTACGGGACCGTGCTCGAAGACAAGGTGCGATTAGATCATTTGGTGCTGACCAACGGAGCGGATTTTTTCTGTTACTTCAAATCGCTCAAGGGCAATGTCGTCAATAAAAAGAATCAGATTCGATTGCCATCCGGATTCTTCGACGAAACACCATAATTCTTTTAGGCGAAACAGCACAACCTGTTAGCGGCAGGGCGCTAGCCGCTGGTTCGTTGCGCAACGTTTTCCCGATGCTTCTGGTAAATCCTCCGCAACCCGCGGCTAGCGCCCAGCGGCTAAAGTTGGTGAAGAATGTGCTTGAACACTACCCCAGCATCAATCGCTTCACCAGCGCGTTCAAGCTTCCATCATCAACACCACCGCCGACCAATTTCCTGGTCTCCTCAACAACTTGCTGAGCCAACTCCTCCTCCAGATCTGGCAAAGGAAAATCAGCAACGTATTGCGTCATGAATCTTCGCCGGCCAGCGTAAAGTTTGTTACAGAACACATAGTCGTAATACTGAGTTGCAATCTCCGAGTTCGCAATCGCCAGGATCAAATACAACCAGTCATCTTCAAAACCTTCGCGCAACGTCAACCAATAACAATCGCCATTGACGATGGCACCGCTATCGTCCAAGAAAAATTTCGGATGTTCAGAAATATCAGGCCAAACAATCTTTGGTCGTTGCCACGCAGTTGGTTGTTGCGCGACCCAAATCTCAAACCATTGTCGACCGGCGTCGATCAAGTATTTGCGGCCCGACAGTTGGGCCTTGTTGGATTGCAGATACTTTGCCGCGACCGGGTGATCCGTAAGGTCGACCGTCGTTCGTTTGAGTGCGTCCAAGTCGTAGGGGTACAGTACCTGTTTCGCTGGTGTTTTGCAGTTCCACCGATCCGCTACATGATGGGTCAGCAGTGGCTGCAACAACTCCATCCCATCAGGCCAATCATCTCCGATAAAAACTTTGTCGGCGGTCGTCTTAATACCAACTTTGATTTCCGCGACGTCTGAAAAACGATAGCGCTGTCGTTTCTTAATTCGTTTGAGCCAGCGCTGGGATTGGGCATTGGTAAGTTGCCAAACATCGTCGCCGGTGAGAAAGCCGCGCTGAACATCGAAGTTGCCTTGTCGGGTTATCACAGCGCCCGTTTCAGCCGTTTGTTCGATCAATTCCAACAAACATCCGGCGCCGACGTTCTCGGAATCGCTGCGGTAGATGCGGCAGAATTCTGTTGGCTCCGTTTTCTCACTTGCAGCATCGACTCCCTTTTTGTTCCCGGTAAAAATCACTGGCAGTACTGCGGCGTCGAACAGTTTGCTATCGCCCAGATCAAAAATCTGATTCAACTGCAAATGCTGCCGCAACATCTTCCTCATCGACGCGCCAGCTTTCACCGTTAAAAAGCGGTTGGAGGTCAATAGTCCAACTGCTGCTTCAGGTTTGAGGCATTGCAGGATCGCTGCGGTGAAGACTTGGTAAAGGTCGACTCGCCCCTTCAACCCGAACTGCTTTGCCAACCGCTGAGCCTGAACGCCGCCCATGACTTGAGTACGAACGTAGGGAGGATTGGAGATGATGCAATCGAAACCTTCGATTTGTTCAAACGTCGCCAGAAAATCGGCCACGAGAATTTCAGATCCTTGAACATTCAGTTCGGAGATTCGCAAGCGCGCTGCTTTCACAGCAGCCGGATCCTGATCGAATCCGCAGACAATGATCTGTGATCCAGAGTAACCCGCAGCGTACAGGGCACCGACCAGTGCCACCAAAAGTTCTCCGTCTCCGCAGGCAGGGTCGAGAACGCGAATCGTGTCCTTGTTCAAAACAGTGCGTGGCAATGCGGCGACTGTTCGCCGCGCAAGGAAGTCAGCCAGCACCGGCGGCGTGTAATGAACTCCGTGACGTTTCTTGGCGCTGACGGTTGCGATAGATGGCCTCCTTTGCTTACGGTCTTTCAGGTGATTTAATAGCAATTTCGTAAGACGCGATAAGTTGTAGGGCCGGTTCCCACCTTAGGTTTTACCACATCTTTTTGTCTTCGCCGCTTGATATCCGAGCATCATATTCTGAAGTTTAGCCCAGCCTCTCCAGATGACAATCCATCCTGGCGGATTATCCGAGCGTCGATTCTGATGCCCACCAAGCCGCGC
>CALDEW010000320.1 GCA_937942355.1 uncultured Pirellulaceae bacterium
CCAGCGGTGGCGGCATCCACGCCAACATCGGAGCGATTGAGCTAACCAGCAGCACCGTCAGTGGAAATCAGGCCACCGGCCTTTCTGCAAACGGTGGCGGCATCTCCTCGACGTCCGGCGATCTTTCGCTCACAAGCGTTACCGTTACCGACAACAGCGCTGATGCTGACGGTGGAGGCATTTTTGTCTCGAATTCAGCCACCAATCCAAGGCTGACAATTGATAACACGATCGTCGCTGCAAATACAGCAAATAACAATGCTGATCTGCGATTCAACTCCGTCGCTGCGATCGACATTAGCTTTAGCCTCATCGGAGACAACTCAGGTACGCCCCTAGCCTCCGCCGAGGTGGGTGCACCTGACGCCAACGGCAATTTGATCGGCACCAACAGAATCGTCATTGATCCTCTTCTGGGTGATTTGGCCGACAACGGCGGACTGACGTTGACTCACGAGCCTATGCCCAACAGCCCCGTCGTCGATGCTGGCAGCAATTCGACACTTGCCACCGACCAGCGGAACATTCCATTGCTTGGGCGCGATGACGGTGACGGCGTCGACATTGGCGCTTTCGAACTACATCAGTTTTTCCTCGTCGTCGATACCAGCAGCGATATCGACGACGGCGATCTCTCGGCCGGCAATCTTTCATTGCGTGAGGCGTTGGCTCTTTCCAACACCAATTTCAGTAGAGACACGATCACCTTTGATACCAGTGTGTTTGATGGCCAGCTATCTGACGTTATCCGATTGTCGTCTGGTTCACTCACCATCAGTGATGGAGACTTAATTGACGGTAATGGAACGAACGTCGTAATTTCTGGAGACACCGCTGGTGATGATGCGTTAATTGCGGGCAGTTTCATCACTGATGTTTTTGCCAGTAACAACTTCGATACGCGCAGCGATAACGCCGCGCGTGTTTTTGATATCACTGCTGCTGCCGGTGAAACGGTTTCAATTCAGGGGATTACTATCACCGGTAGCTCAGGAATTGATACTTTCGAGGACGGAGGAGGAATTCGAAATCAGGACGGCGATTTGGTGCTTACCGACGTAACGGTTTCGGGTAACCGAACATCCTTTTCAAATGATGGGGGCGGCGTCTCGACCGAAGAGGGAACGCTCACTCTCAACAATAGTACCGTCAGCGATAACTTCAGCGATGGCGACGGCGGCGGCGTCGCCTCCTCTGATGGTGATATCGTCCTTAACGACAGCTTCATCGAAAGAAATGTCAGCGATGACCATGGCGGTGGTATCCATTTTCGTCGTGGTGTTTCGCTCACACTGAACAACAGCTATGTTCGTTTCAACAGCGTTGGTCGTTTTGCCGACGGCGGTGGCATTTTCGCATCTTCTGCTGATGTTACGCTCAACAACAGCGTTGTCAGTTCAAATACCACCGAGGACTTCGGAGATGGTGGTGGCATTTTCGCAAGTAGCGGCGATGTAACTCTCAACAACAGCAGCGTAAACGATAACACGGCAGGATTGAGGTCTGATGGCGGAGGAATCGGTACAAACAGCGGAGACGTATTTGTCAATCAGAGTACCATCAGCGGAAACCAAAGCGGTGATGGAGGCGGTGGCATCTCCACATCTTCCGGAGATGTAACTTTAAACGAGAGTAGCTTAACCAATAATACCGCAGGCGATGACGGCGGTGGAGTCACGACGGACTCCGGCGACCTGTTCGTTAATCGTAGTACGATCAGTGGAAACCATAGCAGCGGCGAAGGTGGAGGAATCGAGACACGTTCGGGCGAAATCTTGGTTACCAACAGCACGCTAAGCGGCAACTCCAGCGACACATTGGGCGGTGCCATCTATCAAAATTTCGCAGATGGAACTCATATTGCCAACAGCACGATCTTCGACAACCAAAGTAACGACGGCGCAGGCGGTATCCATATCGTTGACTCATTTTTCAGGGCTGAGTTGACGATCGAGAATTCTATCGTTGCTGGACATACCGCAACCGATGGAACGGGAGCTGATCTGTCCTTCGATTCCGAAATCACAATCGACATCCGCAATAGTATCATTGGAAGTAACACCGGCACCTCACTACAGGCGACCGCTGGAAGCCCTGACGCCTTGGGCAACCGCATTGGAACCTCAGCTGCGCCAATTGATCCGCTGTTGGGTGACTTGGCGGACAATGGTGGTCTGACGTTAACCCATGCATTGCTCGCCGGTAGCCCCGCGATCAATGCTGGCGGTTCAACGTTGGCGGATGTTGGAACGACGGATCAGCGCGGAGAGGGTCGTATCTCAGAAGGTCAAATTGATATCGGCGCTTACGAGTTAGAATCCGAGTTTCTGCTTGGCGATGTCAACAGAGACGGTTTTGTCACCTTCCTTGACATCTTCCCGTTCATCAACGTTCTATCAGCCAACACGTTTCAAGCCGAAGCCGATATCAATCTCGACGGAGCCGTCACCTTCCTCGACATCGCTCCCTTCATTACGCTGCTAAGCAGCCAAGCAGTCAGTGGAAACAGTGCTAACTTGACCGCGGCGTTCGCGCAGCCGTTGCAGCTCGATTTGTCTCCAACACCGGATGACTTCTCCGGCCCGGCAGACTTGTTCGACGCCCAACCAGAATTGTTCGATGAGCTTCAAGATTTTGAGCTGGATGAAGTCGCTGAAGGACTGCTGGTTTAGATGTCGGCCCGTTAGCCGAGGTTTGACGCAGAGAGGCTGTGATTTTTAACGGCCGTAACATGGTCCCCAATCATCCCAGCCACGGACAAGCGGTTTTGATTGGTCTGTTACAATCAATTGAGATTTCCGACCGCAATCTTTGATCTGAACTCGATCTCCGTCCACCATGAGCGTGCATGCGCAAATTCAAGTTCTCAATTTTGTCCGCGTTGATTGCCACCGCAATCGTCGCCCTTTCATTATCGTATTACCAATACTACTACGGAACAGGGCCAATTCCTGTACGCCCTGCTGAAATAACCGAGGAACCAATCATTTTGATTTCCCGGTGGGTAGACACACGAAAGCATTACGGAAGCTATCTTCAATTTGCGATTTGGAAAGATGGAAAGGTCGTATGGAGACCTGAAAATGACGAGCTTGATTCAGTGCCGCTTACGTCGACCGTAGATCCACGCGAAGTCGACCATCTTTTCAAAGCGTTATCAATGGAACGTTTGCTCGACCCGCGCATGCAAAGATTCCACTGTTCGATGGGTGGAAGATATGATGTTCGAGTTGCAACCACCAGAGGAGTAGTCGAGCTCGCATCACGCCGGAAAGACGCCAGAGAAAATTACAATATCATTGATACACAGACAGAAGAGATGTTTTATGGTTTTTTTGGGCCATCAGGTACGCCTGCGCGCTTTCGTGATATAAAAAGTGATACGAAAACTTGGCCAGATTCTTATAAGCGATTCATCACGAACTGGGACATCATCCAAGACTTTTCACGAAAACTGAAAACCGAAACTGGTTTTCCATATAACGGGCCAGCTCCTAAAGGAATTTTTGAACACACGCAACAAAAATGAAACGGTGGCTACCCGCGGTGACTTCCGTACAAGATACGGTTCATAGGAGTAATTTCTTGCGGAATGGATCCCCAGCGCACGCGGTAGCCTGCCGCTTCCAATCTATAAGTGCGGTCGATGTCGAACGCCGCTTCGATACCGAACTGCGTTTGCAGCGCCAGCGGTGCAACACATGCCGAGCGAGGATAACAACACGGTAGTATGGCTATCGGTCCGCCGGTTTTTATCGCGACGTCGATACAGAGATCGGATAAGACGCCACAAGCATGCGCGCTAACAACTGCGATGTCGGGTTCTATCCAGTCACTAGAGATTTTGACATCTGCCACACGGTTATCAATTTTGTCTGCAACCCATGGTGCGATGCGACTGGCGATCGCAATCAACTTCTGACGGCTCAAGGGCTCGTTTCTGTCAATCAAAATCACATGTTCGACATCGCGCTCAAACATTGCGAACAGAATCCCCAGCAGCCCGTGTCCGCAGCAAAGATCGGCAACAACTGGCCTTCGAACGCATTTTCGGACGCGGCCAAATAGCTCGAACGACTCCAAAACCTCTTTCACCGGCAGCAACCGATCCGTCGCGATGCCTTGGAGAAACTTGTCCTGCAGACTGTCCGAATTGAAATACTCATCAGCAAACTGCGGCTGAAGTTTCTGCCGTGAGCTCAACCACTCAGGGCGATCGAAGTCGTTGAACTGAGGAAAGAACTTGAATCGGCTATTGGCAATGAGATTCACGACAGATTCCAAATGGTTGGGAGAAAACCAACTCGATCTAATTCTAACTTCCGCTTTATTAATCACGAAGTGATGGCATGTAATAGCCTCGGACGCAAGTCCGAGGGACGATTAATCAGTCGCTCCGTCAGTCCTGAAAGGACGATATGAGCCTAATCACCAAAAATATGCCGTGCTTTCAGCACTTACGGTGATTATCGCGGATCCAATCCATGGACTTGCGTCCATGGCTATTACCTGCCGTGCTTTCAGCACTAAAAACGCGCAACTTCAAACCTTACGCATTCGAGTTGTGTTTTAGGGAGCACATATTTTGAAACAATTAAATAACACTCCGCTATGGTACAGCAGACCGCGCAGGTATTGGTTTTACATGCCGGTCATCCATAACGTTCCGAATCAACTGTAGACGCTCAGAGGCTTCCGGTGAAAGCCGGGCCTTCCGCCGCCACCAAGCCTCTTCGTTTTGCAGCCTCATGTCAAACAGTCGGTCGGCACGTTTCAGAATGTATGGGCCGAATATCAGCGCGGACTCAAAGTCGACATTCTCATAGGCAGGATCACGGGCCAAGCGATTCGAAGATCGTTGGAAGGTCAATATTGTAAACGAGCGGCGACCGACCGTCGTCTGTTCGTTGATCAGGTTAAACCCGTGTTCAAATCCCCAACGGCGAATGATCTCTGGTTTCTGACATACTTCCAGCACGACACAATTGGGGATTCGCCGCGGGTGTGCCATCAGTATGTCACGGATGCTCTCGGCACCAAGCCCGCAAATGCTCAGGCTGTCCGCCTCTCCTAGCTTCAGTTCGTCCAACCCATCCCCCAAACGAACCTCTGCAGACATTCCCTCTAACGCCCGCACTGAGTTTTCAAACGGACGCCGTTTGTTCTCAATCGCTATCGCGTGTTCTATGCGACCGGTGTTCAGCAGCGCCACCAGCAAACTTGCGTGGTCTGAACCGATATCAGCATGCGTTGCGCAGCGGATCTGCTGAGCGACCGCGTTCAGGCGAACATCCAGCCTACCGTTCAAAGTTCAAGCTTCCGAATCTCGCGCTCGACTTCGCGCTGAATTTCTTCGTGCAGTTTCTCTATGGCCTTGCGCACCTTCTTTAGTTGCCCGTTATACATGTTCATCACAACTTTCGAATTCCGCATCGGAGTTTGGCTCGCCCGCAGCGCCCGGCAGAAATGAAGCCGCACCTGAATTTCGGTATCTTTAACCTTTGTGAAGCGCAAGCATTTATTCATCCAACGGATGACCTTGCGCAGTGTTTTCTTATGCGCGTTGGGAGTGAGAGAAAACTGTTCGTCAATTTCGGCGCACAGAGAATTTGCAAAACCAAGTTCATCATGACATAGAAACAACAGATAGGTCAGCAGCTCCTTATTGTCTTTTTTGAAACGCGCCAAACTGAGGCAAGCGTCCAGCAACTCGCCTGGCTCACGCCGGACTAACTCCTTTTTCAGTTCGGCGATCGACGCTGCTTTCATGGTGAGCCTGTAAGATTGATATCAATGGAACCCTGACTTCCTAAAACAACGTAAATTGTAAGGCCGGTTCCTACCGGCCACGACCCACCATTACTAAAAAAGAAACGGATAAAGAACGCAAGCCAGAAAGAGGTTTAAACCACAGAGGGCACAGTGATCACAGAGAAACTAACATTCAAAACTCCGTGTTCTCTGTGCACTCTGTGGTTAAATCTCTCGCAGCGCTTCAATACCAAATGCGCCAAAGGACAAGACCGTAGGGCCGGTTCCTTGTACCGGCTTTACGTGGGCAAACTCTACACCTGATGTATTTACTTTGAGAACAAACGGTGATTTAGGTCGATGATTTACAATGCTCCGAACAAAACGACCATTTCTTGGAACTACTGGGAATCGGTTTGTTGTTTTCGATATAACTGACGACCGAATCCACGTCGTCAAAGATGGCAATCAAGTTTTCGTAATCGTTTCCTCCAGCCAGCTGCTTGACGATCGGATAGATCGGCTTTTTCTTCGTCCAATATTCGGTGTTGAGAAACACCATGGGGCTCGCCACGCCCGTCGTCGCGTAGTGATTTTGTGTTGCGTCTTGGAAGATCTCCTGAATGGTTCCGGCGCTGCCGGGTGCAAAGATTAATCCCGAAGAGGCGATCGTTACCAAACCATCTTCTCGGACGCTGTTGGCAAAGTATTTTGCAATGTGAGTCGCAAAGGGAGTCGGCGGTTCATGGCCGTAGAGCCAGGTCGGGATCCCGAGGCTCACGTACTCGCTATCTGGCTTCAGCGGATACTTTTCGCGGACTTCAAAAGCACAGGCAAGCCACCGCTTATCCTTGTAAGACGGTGCTTCGGCCAACGAACTTACTGCGGCCTCCAGTTCCGCATCGGTGCGTTCCACAAACCACGCCCCAACATGAGTCGCCTCCATCGCACCCGGGCCGCCACCGCTGACCATCAGGTAGCCACGACGAGTCAGCTCTCGAGAGATTCGCGCCGCCATCAGATAGGCATCATCTGATCGTTGCATGGAATGTCCGCCCATCATGCCAACGACTCTGCCATCTGGCGAGTGCGCTTTCAAAAAGTCTCCGATCGCATCGGTCATCGCCATGTCATGCAACCGTCGCGCGAGTGCATCAGCGATCGTCGTAGGATTGGCCGAACCGGTATCTAACCAATGTTGATACACACGCGCGTCGGTCGTTTGGCAATAACTGCACGGATCGGCTGAGACAAAACCATCGAAAAGGGTGTCCGCCGAATACAATGCAGGCTGATAGGGATTAAAAGGAAGCCCCTCGAGCGTAGGAAAAACGCTGGCGCCGCGTTTGACAACGGACGCCAATACAGCAGCAGGCAGAACGCAACCGAGGAACAGCGTGTTTTGGATGGTTGCATCTAAAACCAGATCCGCGACGGACGTCACATCTACGCTCTGCACCACCGTATCTTTCAGGGAAGCTCCCGACTTCAAATGTGCCGTCAACTCCTGAATCGAATGAATCTCACGCATACGTTCTCGCCAATGGTAATGAAAAATGGAGCGCTACATTACGCAGCCCTCCAAAATATTACCAAAGATTAGCTTTGCGTGTCTTCCCCTGGATTGAAATCATTCAAAACGTCGCCGGACGAGTCAAAGAAGTTATCGGCGCCGGGATTTCCAGTCAGTGTGTCAACGCCCAATCCGCCCGCCAATAAATCATCATCCAATCCGCCGATGAGAATATCATCTTCACTTCCACCGTAGAGACGATCATCGCCCGATTGACCGCTGAGCGTGTCGGCACCAGCATGACCGGAGAGAAAATCGTTGCCATCGCCGCCTAAGAGGACGTCATCGCCGTCACCGCCACGCAACAAGTCATTGCCTGCGGCACCTTCGAGCCGGTCCGAACCAGAGTTCCCATTGAGCGTATCATGCCCCAGCCAGCCGAGCAGCCAATCATCGCCGGTCCCACCAAACAGCGTGTCGTTACCTTCACCACCGTTGAGCGTATCATTGTTGTCCTGGCCATAGAGCAAATCATTGTCATCGCCTCCACTGAGCGTATCGTTGCCCTGCCCTCCAAAGACTCGGTCAAATCCATCCATGCCGTAAATGGTATCGTTTCCAGATTCGCCTAGGATATAGTCGTCTCCGGCACCTGCATAAGCCGTGTCGTTACCTTTACGAAGAAGAATCGTGTCGTCGCCGTCGTCGCCATAGACGGTGTCACTTCCGTTGTTTCCTGTGCTGTAGTAGTCACCTTCGAGCCGATCATTTCCTGATCCACCTCGCATAAAGTCAGACCCGAATCCGCCCAGCACGACATCGTCTCCGGCGCCTCCGTAGAGGAAATCACCTGCAGTATTGAAAGGAATGGTTTGGAACCTACCAGCGTCACCGTCTAAGCGATCATTTCCTCCGTCACCAAAGAGCCGATCCGTTCCTTCTCCTCCGGAGATGATGTCGTTTCCTGAGCCGCCACGAATGAAGTCGTTGCTTGGACCACCGTAGATCGTGTCGTTACCTCCGCCTCCATATATCTCGTCTCGACCGGTATCTCCAAAACTCAGGCCACCTGGCCGTTCTCCAAAGATCGTATCGTTACCGTTACCGCCATAAATCACGTCAGCACCATCAACGCCTTTTATCCTGTCGTTACCTTCGCCGCCCAAGATATAGTCATCACCATCGTGGCCTTCGATCTCGTCATCGCCGGCACCACCGAAGAGTTCGTCATCGCCGCCTCCACCGGAGAGAAAATCGTCTCCATCACCACCATAAAATTTGTCGGTCGCGTCTTCGTTGGAAAAAAAACTGTCATCTCCGCCATGTCCGGCCATGATTGAATCGAACGCGGTAAAGTTTCCAATGAAATCGATGCCGTCGTTACCGACATACCTGAGTGAAACAACATCCGCCTGATTAAACGTTGTTTGCAAGGGCGCACCACCACCGGTGCCTTCGGAAACCGTCACGGTATTCGCAGCGTTATCCTCAAGGAAAAAGATGCTCTGTTCTTCAGATACCGGATCGGCAACGACCGTCAGCACCCCCGCGGCGTCGATGGAAATCGTCGCGGGGAGAAACGAAGCCAGAACCTCGCGACGCTCAAGCGTTTGATAACTCAACCGAGATCTTGAGCCGCGTGACGAACGGAGAAGGCGTGCAATAGATGACTTTGACATGGTGTGCGTCCGATGTTAGAGGATGGCAGGAAGGAGACCTATATGATTTTAGTCGTCCACATTATAGCCCAACACCATGTTTGTTAACCTGTATCATGACAATTTTCTGAGTTGGCCACGTATCAACCGGCACCAGCGTCAAACAACAATTATCAACAAAGCATAGCGCTCGTAAACTCGATTTCACACTGCAATTTTTCCATATCAGCAAAGGTGTCTGAGGAGTGCGGACCCGACACTTTGGGGTCGATGTTAACCGTAGATGTGCAGCACTTGATTCACTTTAAAATCATTTTCCTTTAGCCATTAACTCTCAGCACTTCGTTTGTTCTGCTTGAGAATTTAGCCAACAGAAGGCAGAAGCCCATGCCTCGGCGCGCTACACAAGCGCCGATTTTCCCGGAATGGCAAATCCGTCGTTTTTCAATACAGTCCCCTCGTTGAGGTCTTCTGGAAACAGGTTCAACGTTGATTCCTTACTGACAAACCCCCAGTCAATCTCTTGGCCCGCGTAAGCTGACATGCGCCCCATCACGGCGGTCAGCGAACTTTCGGCTGTCCGTTTCAATTCTACGATAGGTTTGCCAGCAACGATTGAATCGACAAGATCTTTGTGCTCCTGTTTATAGGCGTCAAAGATATTTCCGTCGCAACTCCATACCTCGACGCCCTTGGCATCAAACATTGAAGAGCCTCGATTGCCCGCGCCAATGTGCATGGCCCCCTTGGTGCCATAGACCACATTATGATTATCAGTTTTACAGTTGGGCCAAGTACGGTTCTTAAACGAAACGACTTTTCCGCCGGGGTACGTGTAATCTATCGACATCGCGTCCCACATCTGACTGTCTTCTGGCCGGTGGAAACGACCGCCGGATCCGAATGCCGTTTCTGGTGGACCGCCCATCACCCAATTCATCAAATCAATATTGTGAACGGACTGTTCCACGATTTGATCCCCCGAAAGCCAGATGAAGTGCATCCAGTTCTTTAACTGATAGTCCAACTCCGACATGCCTTCGTCGCGTCCTCGATACCAAATGTTGGATGTGCAATAACGCGCGGTCATGCTGATGATGTCACCGATCGCTCCTTCTTGGATCTTTTTAACCGCTTCGATGTAGTTAATTTGTCGTCGATACTGTGTTCCCGTTACGATCGCGGTACCGTTGGCGACTGCTCTGTCGTGGGCCGCGACGCAAATGTGGTAGCCCGCTGGATCAACGCAGGTAGGCTTCTCAGCAAAAACGTGCTTGCCTGCGTCAACCGCTTCGGCGATATGCCGCGGTCGAAAACCGGGCGATGTGGTGAGGTACACGATATCGACGTCGGGATCCTCTAAGACACGTTTGTAGGCATCCAAACCTGAATGAATTTTGTTATCGGCAACAGCGCCCCGTTGTTCGTACTGCTCCACCAAACCTTCACGAGCGCGCCTGCAAGCGTTGGCATCTAAATCAGCCAATGCAACCACTTCTACGTTGTCATTGATCGTCAGTGAATCCCCAAGCGCCCCCATTCCTCGTCCGCCGCACCCCACCAACCCGATTCGCAGTTTGGAAGTAGATGATCCGGTCGCTTCTTTCCCATCAGTTTCCTGCTGCACATCGCCGGATTGCCCATAGCAAGGTGCTGCAACCGCCAAGGTCGCCAATGCCGCGCCTGCCTTCAATTTCCTTGCGAGAAAATCGCGCCTTGAAGGTTGTTCATCATTTCCCACAATTTGCCTTCCAACAGAACTGTGCTCTGGCGAATGCGTCATCGTGTTTCTTTCTAAACAGAGTTGAAGTGGAAATAGGTATTAACGAATTGTTGGATCGAAGCACTCCGACACAATCACCGTTGCAGAACAGCTTCTCCGGCGTCTGCATTACCTTTTAATTCACACTTTTATCTAACCCCTGATACATCGTTTAATGCAGCTACAGGATTCGTCGCCTCATCCACTACCTCGAAATTAAAACGTATCCCTGCGATAGTAGTGCGCAACTACTTCTCCGCCAAGCGGCGGAAATATTCCTCGATCACAGCCCGGTAGTGCGGGGGCATGTCTTTCGACATCTCCGCCATCGCTGCGGCCCGTTGCGCCGGTGGAAGATCGCCCCAGTCACCGCCATCGGCCTGACGTTTGTTATCCGCTTCTCCGCTGGCACCGCCACCGGCGACCTGCGACGCCTGGATTGGTCCCGTAGGCGCTTGCTCACCGCCCCGCGATTTTGATTTAGATTGTTGCTGCTGCTGTTGCTGTTGTTGTTCGAGATCCTCAATCAACTTGTCCAACTTCTCGATCACCGTCCGTTCTTCTTCGATCACACGAGATCCCGTTCGGTTGAGCCCCGTGCGCCGACCAACGTCGCTCATCAGTCTCGAAATTTCATCTAAGGAATCCACTTCCAAAGGTTCAATGTCTGTGACCATCAGTTTGCCAATGACGGCATAACGGCGAGGAATATCATTCTCGTTTTCAAGCAATTTCCTTGCTGTCGCTAGACATTCGTCTTTCAATAACAACTGATGTTGCATCAGCCCACGATAGTAAAGCAACGTGGCCGGGTCTAAAACAGATTCGAGAGGCACAAGCGATAGCTGCTGCAACGATTCGTCATAGAAGTGATTTTGAGCCAACCAACGGCCGTAAAATAACCGAATATGATTGCGTACAAACTCGTTTTCAACCACGGCATCGACATCGTATTGAAAGCCCCCGATTTTGACGTCCGTTGAATCTTGCTCGCGTGCGCGAAGTTCTTGGACGAAGCGTTCTACGTCGGGGCGTACCATCGCGATTCCATTGACGATCACATCCAACCGCTGAGACAGCGTTAGTTTCTGAAGATTTTTTCTGAGAAAACCAGTGGTCCTATTCCGGTCGGATTGGCTGTCAGTCTTCAGCGTCAGCCAACTTCCAAACCCGTCAAGGACGCCTTCAATCTCTGGAGAATTCCAAGAAGCTGGTTTGCGCAGTTCGTTATCTTCGTCATCACCCAAAGCACAATTCGAAAAAGTGAAACCAATGCCGATTGCAACCAGCAACATCGCGGCGAAGTCAAAGCGGACCGATCGCCTGATTCGTCGGCGACGAAGTTCTGCTGTACATAGATAGAAAATAGGACACCTCTATTTATTACGTTCGTTCACAATGTCTTGCGCGATCCGCGTTAGCTTCAATTGTTTCTCGGCTAACCGCTTCAAACCAGCAATCAAATCAGGGCTGTCGGCGGTGGCAGCAGGGTCGTCATTACGATTAAGCGTCTTTGCATACCGTTGATGACGTTTGTGGATCCTTTCCTGCAGCCCACGTAGCATTTTTAGCTCCGCAATTTTTCCGACAAGGGCCTCATCGCCCGGATTCGGCTGAGCACCGCCGCCGGGAGGAGGTCCACCAGATTTTTCCTGCTCGTTATCCTTTTGTGCCTGAGCCAAAGCGTCTACCAGATAGTTTAGCGTACCAATAACGTCATTCTCTAATTCGACAGTAAAATCCCCAACTTTCGCGGCGGACAAACGGGCCGCGATCTGCAGCATATCCAGATGCATCTCTTCTACCGTCGCCGGGAAAGCCACCGAGGAACCATCCTCGCGCAGCAATAACAACGCACGAGACGCATCGGTGGCGATCGCGTTTTGTTCGGTGGACAATTTCCCCGTTTGAATTTCAAAATCGGTTGCACGCTGATCGGCGGCAGTTTTGTTTAATTTTTCTGTCGAATCTCTGACCTCCATTTGGCGTTGAAGCATCTTGCGAAAGCGCCCCTCGAGCATCGCCAAGGTACGTTCAACTTCCTCCTCACGTAACTGCCTAAGAATCTCCTCCAACTGCTTCTTCGCCTCTGCGATTTCTTTTTCTGCTTCCCGCATCTGATCAGCCGCTTTGTCGCGTTTGGCTTGCTGAAGCGATTGTTGCGCTTTGCGCATTTGATCTTCCGCATTAGCGATTCGCTTCCGAATCGGATTCGCAGGTTCAGCCTCGTTCTCTGGGGTCTGTTGGTCGCCTTGGGCCGGCGATTGGTTATCGCCAGAGGCAGGTTGCGCATCACCACCGGCTGGTTGCGCGTCGGAGGGTTCCTCCGATTCAGAGTCACTCTGTTGACTTTCGCCGTCGGCAGACTTCTGATCCCCTTGCTCACCATCGGGTTGAGATGATTCGGATTCGCCACCCTTAGCGCTACCGTCCTTTGATTCGCCTTCGGAATCATCGTCCCCCTCAGGGCCATCTTCGCTATCAGATCCATCTCCGCCTTCGGATGCATCTTCTTGGTCACGATCTTTTTGGTCACGATCTTCTTGGTCACGATCTTTTTGGCCATCGGAATCGCTGGCGTCGATCAGCTCGGGGGCCGGTTGTTCTTCATTTCGTTGAATCTCCTCCGCCAACTTCTTCGCGCGATCGGCGGCTTGAGCTTCCGACTGAGCGATCTTTTGTTCGTCGCCTCCACCTTCGGCCTGCCCACGCAATCCCTTCTGAATTCGCAGCAACCGTTCGACTTCTTTTAAATACTCCTGATAGCGCTCAAGTTCGTCCCGAATGCGTTTTCCACGGTCTTCACTTTGCAACAATGCCAAGAGGTTGTTGAAATCAGCCAGCGTCTGCGCCTGTTCGGCTTCGGCCTGCTTCAGTTTCGCCTCGCTGAGTAGCCCCTTCGCCTGCTGCAAGCGCTCAATCGTCGAAGCCTGCTGTGACTTTTTGTAGGCCTTCTCCAGCAATTTCGACCGTGTTGGATTCTTGTCCTTCTCGTATTGATAGAGCGTAAACAGTTTTTCTTCCAGCAACTGATAGTCGTTGAGTAGCTTCTGCTGACGACGTTCAATCTCGGGCCGCTGAGCGGGAGGAGTCGACTCCGTTTTCACAGCCGCATTTTGAACAGCAAGACACTCGGCGGTTGCTTGAGTCAGCGTGCACAGCAGCGCTACCGCGCCCACGAAAATGGTCGAAATCGACGATGGCAAAATGTTTAACTTCGGCGGCATAGGAAGATAAAAGGGCTAACTAAAATTTGACGATTTAGACGTCCAAAGATGAGTCTTATATAATGAAACCTCACCCCAACGCGACGGCGCTGTTACAACTATGATAACCTGTCGGGCGACTTGATCCCATGCGACTTACTTCTCCCTAAATAACCGTGGATTTTATGGCCAAAGACGCGATTAGAAAGCTCCAGCAGCAATTAATAACAGCATCAGACAACCAATGGTACGCTACCACAGTGAAGCTGGCAGATGAGTACCTTGAGCTACAGCCGGACTCGATTAAGGCGATGCTGGACAAGGGCCACGCACTGACGAAGCTCGCGCGGTACGACGATGCGTTATCTTCTTTCGAGGCTGCGATCGAAAAGCTGGGCGACCAGAGTCCTGATGCAATCTACGGCGAGATAGGAAACCTCTACCGCGACCGGGGAGATTTCGCGGAGGCGGCCGAGTTTTACAAGCGGCAGATTGAGGGTGATCCCAGTGACGCAACGGGCCGTCTATTTTTGGGCACGCTGCAATTCCAACAGGGCAACTTTGCCGACGCGGAAAAGACTCTGCGTGACGGGTTGGCGTGCGAGGTAGGTTGCGAAGAAGAGCTGAGATACGCGTTGGGATGCGTTCTTAGAAGTGCCGGTCAGCTTGAACTGGCCAAGGCGGAGTTTGAGGAGGTGTTGAGAATCGTTCCCAAGGATGTCTTGGCAAAGAATGCCGTTAAAGATCTGCAGGGGATGAGAAGTTAGGAATGCCGTATTGGGAATGGCAAATAGTAGGCAGTAAGATTTCGAATTTACAATTTCAAATTCCGAAACCATTGGCCTACTACCAAATTCCAAATTCCAAATTCCAAATTCCAAATTCCAAATTCCAAA
>CALDEW010000321.1 GCA_937942355.1 uncultured Pirellulaceae bacterium
TACGACAACGACAATGCAGAGATGTTAAACGACTCCTCATCCAATCGTCAGACGTCTGCCGGAGGGCAGTTACCAAGGCGAGAGGCAATACATCGGGGGTCGCCCGGTGCGGGAAAGCCGCACGCCGGTAAATATGAGGACTTAACCTCATCGCGACAACGGGGAGGACGGAGGCAAACATAACAATGCCTCCGCCTTACCCGCTTACCCCCACGCTGCGGAGATTGAGACGTAACGGTGCACTAAGATGCCACCGCCATCGCGGCAAGCATTTTCAATCGTTTGATCATCGAGAACAAGCCGTTGCGGCGTTGCGGGCTGAGGTGTTGGCTGAGCCCTAGCGACTTGAGATATTCCGAGGCGTCGCTCTCCACAATTTCAGCGGGCGTTTGACCGTTGTAAAACGACAGCAAGAGAACGATCAGCCCTTTTACGATGATCGAGTCACTGTCTGCGTCAATTTTCATTGGCGTTTGAGCCGTTTCAGATTCGGCATGCATCCAAACGGTGCTCATGCAACCTTCGACGATATGATCCGCGTTTTGGTACTGAGCAGGCATCTCGGGAAGTTCTCGGCCTAGATCGATAATAAAATCATAGCGTTCGTCCCATTCTTGGAGATCCTCAAAGGTCTCTAAAAGTTCATCGATGGTAGGCGGAAAATCAGACACGTGCGGCATTCTCGAGGGCTGTTGCAATAGGAAATATTATTAGCCTAAACCAACCCAGATTTTCATCCAGCCCAAATGCGGCCTCACGGCCCAAAGCAACGCGCCCATTTAGTCGCCAACGCCGACATCTTCGTTGAACATTTGCATGATCAACTCCATTTCATCCTGCTCGTGATCAGCAAGCGCTTCGCAGAAACGATCAAACATCCGGCGGACTTCTGTGATCGTTAGATCGCTGGAACACTCGTGATAGACAATCTGTTCGGCCACGTCGATGACCGCGCTCAACTGCAAAAACAGTGTCTCGTGTTCCTCGGTTTTTTTCGCGACTTTCTTAGACACACGAATGTTGGTGACTTCATCTTGCTCAAAATAGCCGTAAAACTCCTCGAGCGCAAAATAAGTTTCCAGCTGATCACGTAATTCGTTCAGCCACCGCACGATCTCCGGCGGAGTCGCGTCGGGCCGTTGGTTGACCTGCTGATAGACCTTGTTGAGCGTTGATCGGAAATCGAAATCAGATTTAATCTCTTCCAAAAAGGCGACATTAATCGTCATCCCAACGGAAATCGCTCCGCTCTGGCGATACTCTTTTTCGGTTAGCCAAGTCGTCATTTCATCCTCCACAGTAAAATACAAAAATGGATCCTGATACGTTTGGTGGCGCGGCGATCAAGTCAGTCGGTCAATGTCGCAGGTCAATTTGGTTGGTCAGTAAGCTTCTCTTTTAATTTTCAATTTAGTTGTCAATTTAGAATCATCGATCACAATCTAACCTAACGCGCCGCGTCTCCGGAGTCCAATTTTTTTACTGAGTGCCATCACTCTGCGGTCTCTTTGTCCCCCCTAATACGCCTTAACGCGCCCTTGAGCGAAACGATATAAGAAAATGAAGCAATACGGCCCTTGGCAAATAAAAGAATCAAATACCGTCTACTCGGATCCTTTCGTAGATCTTCAAGTCGACCAAGTCATCCGGCCAGACGGAAAAGATGGCCAGCATGTAGTGGTTACGATCAAACCGGGGGTCTGCGTCATTGCGCTTGATGAAAATCAAAACGTTCATTTGACCAAAGAATTTCACTATGCCGTGGGACGTGATTCTTTAGAAGCTGTCAGTGGCGGTATTGAACCGGGGGATGAAGCACTCGCGACGGCTAAGCGTGAACTGCAAGAAGAGATCGGTTTTGTCGCCGAGACCTGGCAGCATCTGACCACAGTCGATCCGTTTACAACCTGCATGAAATCGCCAACGGAACTTTATTTGGCAACCGGTTTGACATCGACCGAGTGTGCTCCCGAAGGCACCGAACTGATCGAACTGGTTTCGATGCCGTTGGATGAGGCGATTCAAAAAGTCTTTACCGGGGAAATAACGCATGCACCGACGTGCGTTGCGTTGCTGATGATCGGTAAACTGCAATCCGCAAGTTAGCTCTGCGTGCATGCATGGCGTTTTGAAGGGGATTGAAATATTCCAAAGCGGTACGGGGGTACCCGCACTCCAAATGACGCACTCACCTTTCGCCCGGCAATTTGGAGTGCGGTGGCTGGACACCGCTTTTAGATATTTTTTCGAAAAGTCTCTTGACTTCGCCCCGCCAGACGCCTACCGTACTAGATAGATAGAACAGTAGACACCAGGAGCGAATCCGTGGCTCAATTTTTCTTCGACATCAACACCAGCAATGGCGTGCCCGTTTATGAACAGGTAGCCCGGCAGATCGTCAGTGCGATCGCCTCCGGCGGTCTAGACGCCGGTCAAATGGTGCCCTCGGTCCGCGAAATGGCTAAAGAACTGGCCATTAACCCCAACACCGTCTCCCGCGCCTACCGGCAATTGCAGGACAGCGGCGTACTGGAAACCGTCCGCGGCTCGGGTGTCGCGGTTGCCAAAGGGGCCAAGTCCCAGTGCAAAAAAATGCGTTCCCAAGCCATCAGCGCCCGCATCGCTCACGTCATCGTCGAAGCGCGACAAAGCCAACTGACCGATGATGAAATTTTGAAAATGATCAACTCCGAAATGCGAAAGAAACACCCATCGTAGCCTTTCGCTCCGCGAAAGTGCACTCAAGCGCCCAGCACTTCCACACCACGTAAACCAACCAACACAACGTTAACCTAAATACCAAGAGGCCGAACGAATGAGCACTGATCAACCCGCAAACCCTGTTGTGGAAATCTCTGGTTTGTCCAAGCGTTACGGGCAAACCCAAGCCTTGGACAACGTCTCGTTGACGATTCCAAAAGGCGTCGTCTTTGCGTTGCTGGGCGAAAACGGAGCCGGCAAATCAACGACACTTAAAACGCTTTTGGGTTTGGAGAAACCGGATTCCGGTTCCGCAACGGTCCTAGGCATGGACTGCACCAAAGACGGCATCAAAATCCGATCCACCGTCGGTTATGTGTCCGAAAGCCCGGCGCTGTACGACTGGATGACGGTCGAAGAGACCGGTTGGTTTGCCGCAGGATTCTACGGGAACAACTTCAAAACGGAGTTCGATCGGTTGGCGGCCGAGTTCGACTTGCCGCTGGCCCGAAAGATCAAAAAGCTTTCCAAAGGCGGCCGCGCGAAAGTCTCTCTGGCGCTGGCATCGGCACACAAACCTCCGCTGCTGATCATGGACGAACCCACCTCTGGTTTGGATACCTTAGTCCGCCGCAAGTTTCTCGAAAGCATGATCGACGTTGCCAGCAGCGGCCGGACGGTACTCCTTTCCAGCCATCAAATCCCCGAAGTCGAACGCGTGGCGGACATTGTCGCCGTCGTTAACCAAGGAAAAGTGCTGGTCTGCAAACCACTGGATGAATTGAAACAGGGCATGGAACAGTGGGTGGTAACGCTGGACGATGACAACGCTCAGCTGCCCGACTTCGACGCGCAGATCCTCTTGCACGAAGGGCAGCACAGTCGGCGGCGCAGATTGCTGGTGACCAGTGTAACGCCTGACTGCCTGTGGAAACTGCGCGACCAACCGCAAGTCAACACCGTCGAAGTTCACACGCCGTCGCTGGAGGAGATTTTTGTGGCGCTGATGAAATCAGCCGAAGCCGGTCTGCTAATTGAAGACTCGCTCAAGAGCACCAACGGCGACAACTCCAGCGTCCAAAGTTCCAACCGTTCAAACAAGGTGACGTCATGAGTTCTGCGATGGAATCTTTTCCTGGCGGCAACACGCCCCGTCAACCAACAGCCTCAATGCCCTCAATACGCGCGATGTGGGGCCGGATGTTATGGAAGGATGCTCGGGAGATAACGCCGATCTGGGCCACGCTGCTGCTGGCAGCGATTTTATGTCTGACCGTTACCTTCTGGATGGTTAACCGCAAACATGTTGACATCACACCGCTGTACGTCAGCGGCCATACTTTTATTGCAGTCATCAGTGTGATTACTGGTGTGTTTCTCTGGGCCACTGAAAATGAGAATCGTACGCTGAATCTGCTGCGCTGTTTGCCGTTGTCCCCGAAGCAAATCATCTGGCAAAAATTTGTACTGGGTAGTGCCGGCGTAATCTCGTTGGCGGTGCTGATCGTTCTATTTACAACACTGCTGGCAAAATTCAGCAATAGTTCTCCACTTGGACACGACGCCTTTGGTTTCACACCGCACAACGTTTTGTTGCTACCGCTGTTTTATCTGACGATCGCAGCGGTGAGTTCGACGGTTTCTCGATCGTATTTCTACGGCGTACTGATCGCCGGTGCCCTGTGCATCGCCGCGATTTCGATCGTGGAACCTTCGTGGCTTGGGGCCAGGGGATCGGCGCTCCACAATCGCGACCACAGCCGGTGGTATTGGGTGGCGTTGACCGCCGTCGCCGGTATCGCAGCGCTGGTGCTGGGTGCTAACCGCTGGGCGGAAGAACGCGCGATGAACAAATCATTGTCCGGTTTTCGAAACGGTGGTCTTACCAGCGCATCTAAAATTTCAAGCACCTTTTCCAATGCCGCATCACCGAACCCATTTCCTGTATTGCTGTGGCAGTCCTTCCGCCAATCGCGTGTCTTATTGGCGATCTGTTTTGTCCTGACGATCGTGGGTTGGTTCGTAATTTGGGCATGGCTCAAAAATGAAGTTAGATTCGATACAAATCAAGACGAAATCGCATTTCGGGCCCTGATTTCGATTAACACGCTACTATGGACTTTGGGCGTGTTGGTGTTTTTTGTCAGCTCGATTTTTCTGGACGATAAACGGCAAGGCAACTATCTCTTTTTCCAGCAAAACCGTGAACAACCCAAGTGGCTTTGGCTATCACGTTTGTTACCGTTTTGGGCGTTGGGGCTGGTGATGCTAATGCTATGGCATTTCTTCATCCTCGATCTCGGATTCTTCGCAGGAAGGTTTTTTTATCACTCCAATTTCGAGCCGCGGATGATTGATTTTACCAGTTCCCTGCAGCGGCAAATCGCATCGCAATCATTTCTGGTTCCATGGTTGGCAATTCTGGGCATCATTGGCATCGGACAATATTTTTCATTGTTCTTTCGCAACCCGATTCTGTCCTTCATCTTCGCCGGAATTATCTGTGTGGTTTTCGCGCTACTGTTGTTCTATGTGGTGTTTGTCAATGAAAGCGTGTGGTTTTACATCGTTCCTGTGATTGCTGCGGCGCACGCGGCAACTTGGTGGCGGTGCAAAACGTGGCTG
>CALDEW010000322.1 GCA_937942355.1 uncultured Pirellulaceae bacterium
CCTGACGGGGCTTTTATAATTTTTCATCACTTCCAACCACTTCAACGATTACTTGTCGTTGAAGTCGAGATGCCACCAACCGTCATCCCATTCCAAAGTCACCTTACGCCATCCCAATGGAACTTGTGGGTAAGGATAGAATGGACCGATGTACGGCCAAGCTGAAGCAGAGTGCTGACGAGGGTAGCTGAGCGCTCCGTAGTTGGGAGCCGCAGCGTAGCTCGGCCAAGCGTAGCCTGGAAGATCTGCAGGACCAGAAGGACCGGCTGCTTCGCCTCCGCCACCACCGTAAGCCATTGGGGCCGGTGAAGAAGCAGCGTAGCTCTCGCCATAAGCGGCACCTGAGTCACCACAACTTGCGAAAGGCATTGGCTCGCCGTAGCTCTGACCGCCGTAGCCTACTTCACCGCCGTAGCTCACATCGCCACCATAGCTCATTCCACCGTACGAATCGACCGGAGCATAGTCGCTGTAGACCTCACGAGTGCCAGAGCCTTGCGCGGCAGGACGTGTGTAAGCCACAGGTGCAGCTTCGCCTTGAGGCGAACGTTGATAGCCTTGTGCCTTGTAAGGATTCTCTGGCATCCGCAGCGGTTGGTTCGGCTTTTGCTGGTAAGCAGCCGCACGATATGGTGAAGCAGGCTTGGCACCGCGTACTTCAATGTCGTTGACGACTTGGACCACACCAAGATGACCCGCTTTTTGAGCCGTTTTGAGGATCGTCATCTGCTGGTCGCGATTGGATACAAAACCCTCGAACCAAACCGTCCCTCGGTCGACACGCATGTCGACGTTGAAACCTTTAAGATTGCCCAATTGTTGTTGTTCTTGCAATTGGCTTTTAACGTACTCCGCAATTTGCGAGTCATCTGCCATGCCCACAGACGGCATGAGCGATGTAACCGCAACTGCGAAAGACAGCACTAAACGTCGCATCGGATCCCTCCTGATTCGTGAACGCATCGCAAACAAACGACCTTTGACAATACTCATTGCGGGTCGAAGAAAAGTTGGCTGAACGTCGTTGAAATTTGTTCTGATTATTGAATTAACTTTTGTGCTAAATCGCGAAAAAAGCATCCTGCGTATCGCGGCAACACCCGGTCTCAACATCGGCCACAAGGAGAAATCAAATTTGAGCTGAGATCCACTTCGCAACCACCGAAAAAGTTCGATGAACAAAGTGAGCCAGTAAAAATTGATTGTGCGAGATTCCCCCCTCGCGGATTCAATGATGAACCCGTAGTTGTTTTCGGCAGCTTCTGAGCACAACAAACACAATATTTCGGATAATGACGATCTTCTGGAAAAAACGGCAGCTTCGATATCCGTTTTCGCACGGACGTGCTAGCGACGGCGCGAAGTTGTACCGATTACGCAAAACAAGTGCGCTTGAAAGAAACCCGAAGGCAGAATGAGGATGGAAAGTCGTGGATTTTCCGGTTCAGTGTTTCAACTTAGATTTTGATTTGAGGTAGTGGATGAGTTAGTGGATGAGGCCTCGATTGCTCCCCTACCTTACCCTTTATTTAACAAGGACTTGGGTAACTCGTTTAACGCAGCCGCAGGATTCGTGGCCTCATCCACTACCCCAAAATTAAGACGTAACGCCGCACTGGCAATTGCTCACTACGTTTGCGTTTGCGCAGCCACCGCCCCAGCGATATGGGAAACAGAACCCGTTTGCCGGCAACAGAAGTGCTCCCATAGCAGCTATCGCCGGCAATAAAAAAAGGCCGTCGAACAATCGACGGCCTTTTCTGTGGCTAACAATTAAAAATTGATTACAATTTCAATTGCGTTTGTTTCATTGGCAATGCCAACTTACATCACCATGTCTTTCAAACCCTTGAGAGGGCGGATCTTAACAACGCGGCTCGCTGGCTTTGGCTTCGCCCAAACCATCTCACCGGTTCCTGGGTTACGCACTTCGCGTTTTGGCATTGCAGGCTTGTCGCGAACGACGATTTTGCAAAGACCCGGAATCGTGAATTGGCCACAAGCGGCTTTTCCGGCGACGTTCTTTTCGATCTCAGCAGTCAGAGCGTCGAAGAAGCCAGCGACCTCTTTCTTGGTCATGCCTGTCGACTCGGCCAAGTTGTTCATGATTTCTGATTTAGTAGGTGGCTTTGCAGACGCTGCTTTTTTAGCCATGGAAGGTTCCTCCGGTAATTTGGAAAGGGTGTATTTGTTCGGTAAATAAAGGCTTTTACGCTCAACAACGCGAAAATTAGAACTCGTTGAACCAATTATTCAAGGCCAGTCTGCACTAAAAAACCGGTGAAACCGCTGTTTTTTAAGGAAAAATCGCTTTTCAGACCAAAAACTGCCATGTTTCGGTGCCGATATTGCGGGAAAAACCGATCGACACCGGTAAACTCCGCAATTCGAAGGTGCCATTCTCCGCCAATCCAAGTTCGTTAACTGTGACATAACTGTGACATTATTGCGTAGTTAGACTTCTAATTGTCCGTAAAATTGGGAAGCTTTACATCGCGACGCATTAGCTTACCCAATAAATGTCGAACTCAAACAACATGCTGTTGAATTACAAAATCCACCCTGCAATGCTGTGCGCTTGGATCGCTTTAGCAACGGTTCCAGCATCCGCTGATCAGCCGCAAAAATTGCGTGAGATTCAGCGCGAGTTCACCCAGAAGATTCGCCCCATGATCCAGCAGCATTGCGGCGACTGCCATTGGGGTGACGATGCCGATGCTGATCTGAATCTTGAACCCTTTGAGTCGCTCGATCAATTACTCCAAGGACGATCAAAGTGGAAGAAAGTTCTTCTGCGCGTGGCGGCCAAGGAAATGCCGCCTCAAGACGTCGATCCTATGCCCAACGATCAGCATCAACAGCTGATGCAATGGTTGGACCAGTTACTCAATTCAGTTGATTGCACCGATATTAACCCCGGACGCGTTACGATCCGACGGCTCAACCGCGTAGAGTATCGTAACACCGTCAAAGATCTGGTCGATGTCGACTATAAACCTTCCCGGAGCTTTCCCGGCGATGACGTTGGCTATGGGTTTGATAACATTGCGGACGTTTTGTCGCTCCCGCCGATCCTGATGGAAAAGTATCTTAAAGCCGCCGAAGATATTTCTTTCCAAGCCATCAACGAACCTAGCGATCATCAAGTCACCGGAATCATCAGTGCCAGTGATTTCACTCGCAACGGCAGAAAGAGCTGGGCTGATGACAACTCAGTCGTTCTTTTTTCGAACTTTACAATCAGCGGCGATTTCGATTTCAAAGAGTCCGGTAAATACAAGTTCGTTGTAGAAGCTTGCGGAGAACAGGCCGGTAGCGAACCCTGTAAGATGGGCGTCTCGTTAAACGGGGCTCAGTCCAAGACCGTTTTAGTCAAAGCCAGGCACGAAGATTTCAAAGAGTACGAATTACCTTTCTCGGTCAACAAAACCGGAAAGCAAGCCGTCAAGATTTCATTCCTAAACGATTACTACAACGACAATAACAGCCGTACGATCGACCGCAACCTAATTGTCGGCAGCGTAAAAATCGTCGGCCCCATCGGAAAGAAGTCGCCTTCCTACGACAAAATCATCAATGTCGCTCCGCCCAAGACGAAACGTGAGGCGGAAGCTGCCGCCAAATCAATTCTCAACCGCCTGGCTTCGAAGGCTTATCGCAGGCGAGTGAAACCGGATGAACTTTCCAGGCTGTTAGATTTGTACAAACTTAGCCGCAGCGAAGGAAATGCCTTTGACGCCTCAATTCGATTTGGCCTACAAGCGATTTTGGTCTCCCCCCATTTCTTGTACAAAGTCGAAGCTCCCGTGTCCGAGGGCGAAACGAGGAAGCTGACAGATTTTGAACTGGCATCCAATCTTTCGTACTTTCTCTGGAGCACGATGCCCGATGATGAGCTGTTCCGCGTCGCGGCCAAAGGGGAATTGAGTGATCCGGTCGAGTATCGAAAACAGGTCAAACGTATGTTGGCCAGCCGTCGGTCTCTGGCGCTGGTGCAGAATTTTGCCAGCCAATGGTTACATCTGAGATCGTTGGCCAGAATGCAACCCGATCCCGAACTGTTCCCCGGCGTCAACAAACAGCTTCGCGCCGACATGGTTACCGAAACCAAATTGGTCGTCGCGGATCTAATCGCCAAGGATGCGAAGATCACGGATCTTTTAAGTGTCCCCTACACCTTTGTGAATGGCCCGTTGGCTGATCACTACGGAATCCCAAATATCAAAGGCCGGAAGTTTCGCAAGGTAAGCACTGTTGGGACAGGCCGGACAGGACTTTTGACTCACGCCAGTGTCCTGACTTTGACCTCGAATCCGAATCGAACCTCCCCCGTTAAACGCGGCAAATGGATCATGGAGAATTTATTGGGCGAAGAGCCGCCTCCTCCTGATCCCGATGCGATGCAATTGGAGGATCAAACCGAATTGACCGGCACGCTCCGCCAGCGCATGGAACAGCACCGCGCCGACCCGAATTGTGCCGTGTGTCATCGCGTCATGGATGAACTGGGATTCGCTTTGGAACACTACGACCCGGTCGGCCGCTATCGAGAGCGCGAGGATGGCAACGAGATTGATCCGCGTGGCGAGTTGCCAAACGGCACAAAGTTTTTGGGACCGGATGAATTGCAAAGAACTATTCGTACTGAAATGCGAGATAGGTTTTTACGCTGTGTCACCGAAAAGATGCTGATCTACGCGCTCGGCCGAGGACTTGAGTATTACGACGACTGCACGATTGATGAAGTCCTGAAGCAAATGAGCGAATCCGATTACAGGTTTTCGAGTTTAATTATTGGAATTACCGAAAGCGCACCCTTCCTATCGCGGTCGAATAAATAGCGAAAGAAGCCAACATGTCAAAACAAATCTCAAGACGAACGATGTTGCGCGGCATGGGGATCGCCGTCGCGCTGCCTTGGCTCGAAGCGATGGCGCCGCAAGCTCCTTTGATTGCCAACGTAGCTCGCGCAGGCAACGGCGGTAGTGATGGTGCTCCCGTCCGGATGGCTTTTTTGTACGTTCCCAACGGGATGCACATGAAAGACTGGAAGCCGTTCGGCCCTGACCCACGAAATTTCAAGCTGAAACCGATTCTGAAACCGGTAGAAAAGTTCCGCGCTAAGATGAACATCATCAGCGGACTGTCGCTCGACGGAGCCTTCGCCCATGGAGACGGCGGTGGGGACCACGCTCGCAGCGTCGCCTCGTTCCTAACCGGTGCTCATCCCAAAAAAACCCACGGTTCGGATATTCGCAACGGCGTTTCGGTAGATCAAATCGCCGCCGAAAGGATTGGGCATTTGACGCGACTGAAATCCCTTGAAGTCGGCACCGAAGAAAGCTCGACCGGCGGTCAGTGCGACACCGGTTATAGCTGCCTTTATACTTCGAATATTTCTTGGCGGACCGAGCGTTCTCCGTTGGCCAAAGAGATCAACCCCGCAGCAATCTTCGAACGACTTTTTGGCTCCGAGCCGCAGAAAACAGTCGACCGTCGCCCCTTGGCGACTAAGGCAAAAAATCGCAAGAGTATTCTGGATTTTGTAAATCAGGAAGCCAAGATCCTTCACAACAATCTGGGCGTCACGGATCGGCGAAAATTGGATGAGTACCTTTACGCGGTCCGCGACATCGAACGGCGTTTAGGCAGCACCGAAAAATTAGACCAAACCGAAACGGATCTTTCGTCCTTCCAACGCCCTATCGGAGTGCCTCGAAAATACGACGAACATGTCAAGCTGCTAATGGACATGATGGTGTTAGCGTTTCAAAGCGATTCCACGCGCGTGGCCAGTTTCATGTTCGCCAACGCGGGGAGTAATCGAGCGTACACGAACCTGGCGATCAAGGATGGTCATCACAACATTTCGCACCACGGCAACTCGCGCCCAAAACAACAGAAGATCAGCCAGATCAACAAGTTCCACATGTCGCTGACGAACCATTTCTTGACGCGACTTGACGCAATCCCCGAAGGCAACGGCACACTGCTGGATAACTGCATGGTGCTTCACGGTAGCGGCATCGCCGATGGCAATTCGCATTCGCATAAGGACTTACCGATCGCACTCTTCGGCGGCGGAGGCGGCACCATCACGACCGGCCGACATATCCAACTAAGGTCCGGCACACCGCTGACGAACCTTTACCGCTCAATGCTCAAACGCGTCGGTGCTCCAGTCGACAAATTCTCAGATTCAAACGGGATGGTAGAGGAAATCGCGTAAGTAACCAACGTAGTGCACACTGGAAGCCTGCAAGTGTTTAGACACGCTTCCGTCGGGCTTGCGGCGGTCGGAGCGAGCAACTGACTGGCTACAAGAACACTCGACAAAACCCGTTTGCTCCCCGTCGAGCTTGTCTCGGACGGAAGCCATGATTTTCCACGCGATGAATCGTTGCTTCCGCCGGGACGAGCCCAACGGAGAGCCGTTTGCCATGTGAATGGAGTGGTAGCTTGTCAGTTGTGATTCCGTCCGGGACAAGCCCGACGGAAATCGAGGTCGCAAAAAAGATGTGGGGTATAAACAGGCTTCCAGCTTGCCGAATCGTGGGGCAGGTTTTCAACCTGCCAGCCCTCACTACGGCTTTAACACCATCAGCTCGATCTTGCGAAACTCCGTTGGATGGCTCTCGGCCTGGATGGAGATCGTGCCCGACTCCAGCAACGTGCCATCGTCCAGCTGGGGATGGTTGTACTCCATGACGACTTTGCCACCAACGATGTGTTTGACTACATCACTGCCCCGTACTTCGATCTCAACAGAGACCCAATCATCGCCGTGAAAAGTGGGACCATTTGATGAGATGCAATGCTTCTCGATTAGCTTTCCTCCCATCTCGACCTGCGTACCAGGAGTGCAAAGGTTGAGGTTACTACGTTCTTTCTTTCCATTGCCACCGAGCAATTGAACCTCGATGGAGTTTGGAAACTTCTGCTCGACTTCCATGCTATCTGGCGTCTGGCCATGGATCATCAAACCATTGTTTCGGATCGCCCAACCTCCACCACCGGCCACCTGCTGACCGACGAAACGGTATTCGGCTCGCAAGCGATAGTGTGAGAAAGCGTCTTTGTAGAACAGGTGCCCAAACTCTTTTTTGAACACGTCCCAGTTCTCGTAGCTGACCTTGAGAATGCCGTCCTCAACGCGAAACGTATCTTTGTAGTTCTCGCCGACTTCGCGCGTGTTGAACTTGGGCGTCCATCCTTCCAGATCTTTGCCGTTGAACAGTTGAATCCATTTACCGCTTGGGTCGGTCGCTACTGCTTTTTGCTCAGCAGCGGAACTTTCGTCAGCGATAACTTGGCCTTGGCAGACCGCCCCAATGAACAGAACTGACCAAACGGAAAGGAAGAATTGAACGAACTTCATAAACGGGCTCTCTACACAGGTTTTTAGGGGACCAATAACCGACGACTCTAAAGCTTAGCAAAAGAGCGCGGTAAGCTTCGTTAAAAATAACATCCTGGAGCAAAAACGGGCAACTGAGAAATCTAGGCAAGCAGGGAAGCAATGGTGGTTTCGCAGGTGATTCTTTTTCATCAGAAGTGGTGAATGAGACCGGTTTTCTCCAAGGATGGATGTGAAGATTTGACGATAAAACTGATTAGGTAACGCATAATTTGCGGCCTGCCGGCCAGTCTGTTCGGATCCCCCATGGCACCCACCTTCAAAATCTTCACCCTCGCAATGGCTCTATTGTTGAGTTCTTCCGGCTATGGTTATGCGCAATACGGACAATTGCCTTTCGCAAATCAGGTCTCGAGGGGTTATCAAAGCGCGGTGGTTGGCTATGGCCCTTATGAACAAATCGGGCAGCCAGCTGGCTCCGGATTCTATCCGTATCCCTCATCAGCAGAAGCGGTCAATGAACTATATCACCGCAACGCACAGAAACCATTGCGAGGCTTATTCGCCGACGGTTTCACACGCACATTGACTGTCTTGGGCGGGGCCAATTTTCTCAATTCAATAGTAGATGGCGGAAACTTGCTAAGCTCAATTCCAAGCATCAGCAGTGAAGCGCGCACATCCCTTGAGTCCGAAACGGGCTACGCGATCAGTTTCGCATTTGGCAGGCGCCACAACCACCGGTTAAGGTCAGAAATAGAATTGGCGCTACGCGGAAACGATACTTCTTTTGAGTTCGAGCAATCAGAGATAGATGATATATCGGGAGTCTCTTTTCCGCCAAACGATGACGATAAGATTCGTGCTTACTCGGTAATGAAGAACTTCATGACCGGATTCGAAAACACCAGTCGCATTACCCCCTACATCGGTGCGGGTTTGGGTTGGTCTTACATCGACCTTGCTGCCCCTTCGGTTGACATCGACGAAGGTAACGGCGCGTTCAGTTACCAAGCCATCGGTGGCTTGGCGACGCGTCTAAACAACGCCGCCGATTTTATTGTCGAGTACCGTTTCTTCGGAACCACTGAAATCGATGTCGATGGTATCGAAAACCCGATCACATATAGAGCCCACAATCTATTCTTGGGCGTCAAGTTTGAATATTAAATCGACTTCAAGGTTGTACCAACGCGCGAAAAAAAAGACTGGCCGATGGTAGCCAGTCTTTGCTTTAATCTCTTGCAGAGTGCAATCAGCACGCGGGTTTAGTTCACTACGAAGATAGCTCTTCGGATTTTTCCGAAGCAGCCTGCTTCTTTTTGCGTCGCACGTAGAATAAACCACCGATGCCCGCGACTGCCATTACCCCAAAAGTTCCTGGTTCTGGAATCGCGTTAACGAATTTAATACTCGTGGAATCAAACGATCCAATATCATTAATATCGTTATCGGTAAATCGAATTGTCCAAGTTCCCTCTGATGACCGGCCACCGAAAATTGCCGCAAGTGAAATCGGACTTGGATTTGGACTGGTGTTGTTATCGAATCCAGCGGCGTTCACGTTAGCGTATCTACCAGGAGCGATGACAAATTCGTCATCGATCGTTCCCTGCGTCCCGTTTCCAGAAGAACCCATTGCGGATTCTTCCCAAAGGCTGGCCCCTGTCGATGCGATCTCGTAATCGCCGCTGAAGTTGGAAGCATCTCCATCACCCGGGAAGTCGCCCCGACCGATTCGATTGAACAGCGTCGCAGTTGTATTAACGTTGTTGGTGTCGGTGTGAGTAATGGTTGCGATCAGATCGCCAGCCCAAGTGTGCTCCAAACCATTGATACAAACCGAAAGGTCTTCGATCGTAACGCTGTCATTTGCGGTGATCGTAATTGTGCTGGCCGTGCCGCCGGGACCGTTGGCCTCAGTGAAGTCTGGAATGTTTGATCCAGGGCCAACAAATTCTTGTGCCGAAGCTGTCGGCAAAGCAATTGCAATCGTGGCCGCTAAACAGCCGCCCAACTGCAGCAATCGTAAAATCATAATTCAATCCTTTTTGTCGTGGTGTGATTGCGTGCGAGCAGGATGTCCACCTCCTGCTTTTCGTAACCGTCAAGATACTAGTTATGGCTATCGTGACAAGTAGTGCAAGTGTATTTACTTACTCCTAACACCTAGATCTCGTCAGCCCTGCTCACATCGCAAGCTACGCAAACTAACACCTTCCCTTAGTTTAGGCGCGGCAACGAAAAATTTATTAGGTTGATTTTTATTGCGGCAATTCAAAGGGAAAATAAACCTTAGGTAATTTTGGTTGCGACCATCGTTTGATGCACAGCATGGCAACAAAACAAAACTGGGAAAGATAGGCAAGGGGGCAAGCGTAAAACCTCAAGGGCTTTGATTGTTTGAAATCGCTCGACAGAATTATTTCTACCGCTACTTGAAGACAACTGTCGCGATTTGCCCGGTCGCTGAGTAGCTGGTTTTGATGACCGAGCTTTGTTTGAGATCTTCAGCTTCCCGCACGATGTTTACCGGGCAATCGGGATCGGCCGTTTTGTAGTTGATCGTCGGCGGAATCTTCTGGTGCTTCAGCCCCAACAATCCCCCGATTAGCTCGACAACAGACGTTCCTGGCCCCAAGTTCCCAAAATTGCTCTTATGAGCCGTTACCGGAACATCGCCAAATACGTTGTGAATCGCTTGGGCTTCAAATCGGTCGCCTTCTAATTCGCCACTGGCGCTCGCGTTTACCAAACCGATCTGATCGGTTGTCATCTGCGCGTCCTCGATTGCGATGCGGAGACTAGACTCAATTCCGGCAACGCGGTCACCGGAATCCGGATCACAAAACAGACGCGACGATCCGGCGAATTCGGCTAACGGCGTCGCCCCCCGCGCGGTGGCATGCTCAAGGCTCTCCAGCACAACGACGCCTGCCCCTTCGCCAACCACCATCCCGTCGCGCCCTTTATCAAACGGACGCGAAGCGGCAGTCGCCTCTCCCTTGGACTGACTCAACAAATCAGTGCCTCGGTACAACATCGCCGTCAGCGCCATTTGCGATCCGGTACCACCTGCGATCACAACATCCGCCACGCCTCGTGTCACCAACGAGGCCGCTTCGATCACCGCCAGCAGTCCCGACGCCGCTCCCTGACAGATCGAATTGCTTGGCCCGCGCGCGTTGACGGCGATCGAGATATGCGAAGCCGCCATGTTGGGCAGATACTTCAACATCCACAGCGGCTGAATCTGACGCATCGCGAATTCTCCCCAGCGATCATGTTGGTAATCCTGGTCAACGATACAGCTCCGGAAAACGCGTGCCACTTCATGAGGATCCGCAAAAAATGTCTCCGTCCCAAACACCGTGCCGACTCGATCCGGGTTCACGTGAAAATTTCCCTCGACAGGTTCTTCGGAAATCAAGTCCGTTAGTCCTGCTTGATCCGCCGCCATCGACGCCGCCGCACAGCCGAACTTAATCGGTTCGCACATGATCTTCAGCGCCTTCCGAGGTTTGACGTATTGCTTGGCTTCGAAACCCGTCACCGGTGCGGCCAAACGCATCGGCAGACCAGAATCAGCAAATTCGTCTCGAACTTCAACGCCGCTGCGGCCCGCCATCAATGCCGCGAAAAAATCTTCGGTTCCAATACCGATCGGACTAACAACACCCATTCCCGTGACAACAACTTTACGATCGGATTTCATGAAAACAGAACTGCTACTGGGAGAGGTTGATTCGGTAGGAAAATCTGGATTGGTATTTAGCGATATAATTTCAAAGCGGCACGATCCGTTAGCGGCAGAGCGCTAGCCGCTGGTTTGTGCCCGTAACGTTGTCTCGATCTTTCTGTTAACAGCTCGACCACCCGCGGCTAGCGCCCAGCGGCTCAGAAGTTGGACAAAAGTGACATTGGGCCTGCGCCCTCCTCCAGCTTCTATTCTAACAGGCCCCGCATTCTAACACACCATCATGAAGTTGACTCCACCGCATCTGGTGCCCCATCATAATCGTAGATCCGGTAAGTCTTGGTTTTTTCGGCACCGCCGCGTTCGAGTGTACCACGGGAGAGTTTGTTTGACTCCAGTACCCAGGAAAACTCGCCCGTCTCCAGCCCCATTTCCAAACAGGGTTTCACCAACCGCGCCAACAGCACGATCCCCAACCCCCACCGCTGGTATTCCGGCAGCACGTTCGTGCTCAGCAGCCGCACGCGCTTCAGCTTCCTCCGTCCCCACAGCAGTCGAAAAATGCCAAAAGGAAACAGCCGACCATCAATTTTCTTGATCAGCGGATTGTAATCCAGCAACCCAAACACGGCCCCGACCGCTTTGCCATCGACCTCGGCGATCGTCGTCATCTCGGGCACGATCAAGTGCTTCAAACCGCCCGAAGTCTCTTTCATTTCGCCTTCGGACAGCGGCGTGAACCCCCACTGCCCTTCCACCGCCCGGTTGTAGATATTTAGAAAGCTCTTCACGTCCTGGTCGAATGTTCTTTTGCTGACCGGACGGACCTTGATATTAAATCGCTCGGTGGCCTGTTCCACGACTTTAATCATCTTGGGATTGACGTTGTCCAATTCCTCCATGCGTCCAATGTAAGCGAACATATCTTGAGATTTCTCAAACCCGTTCTGCTTCACCAGTTTGTCATAGTAGGGCTTGTTATAAGTCATCATAAACGTTGGCATCTCGTCGAAGCCTTCGACCAACATTCCCCATTCGTAGTTCTGCGACGGATTGGCCGGCCCCCGCAACTGTGTGATCTTCCGCTGTTCAAACCAATCCTTCACCGCGTTAAACAAAGCACCCGCAACCTCACCGTCGTCGATGGATTCAAAGAACCCAAACATGCCGCGCTGTTCCTTGTGGTGCTCGTTGTGGAATCCGTCAACGATTGCTGCGATCCGGCCCACGATTTTGTTTCCGCGGTAAGCCAAAAACGTTTGAATTTCACCTTTTTCGTAGAAAGGATGGTGGCGGTAGTTCAACAGACCTTTGATTTCGCTACGCAGCGGCGGAACCCAATAAGGATCACCCGCATAGTGATCCCAAGCGAACTGAATGAAAGCTTTCTGGTCAGCTTTGGTTGTGACAGCGACAACAGAAACAGAAGATGACATAAATGGCGAACGTTAATTGAAAAATAGAATTGAGCCGCAAAGCAGCTGCACTGGGAGCAAGGACTACGCTTCTTTATACTATATTGGCTACGTAAAATCTTTCCCCAGCTTACAAGTCTTCTCTCAGCAGATCCACCATGCGTATCTTGGTCACAGGAGCCACTGGATTTCTCGGCAACAACATCGTCCGCGCTTTGCTGGCCGACGATCACGAGGTTACCGTCGCCAAACGCGTTTCCTCTGACCCTCGAACGCTGGATGGGCTCAACGTTCAGGCAGTCGACGTTGATCTAACGGACCTTCCGCAAGTCAGCCCGCTTATCGGCGACGTCGATTTGGTCATACACTCGGCGGCGATGATCCAGCTGGGATGGTCGCGGCTATCGCAGTCTCGACGCATAAACGTGGAGGGCACCCGCGCCGTCGCCGAGGCCTGCCGGCGCCAAAACGTGCGTATGTTGCACATCAGCACCGTCGACGCGCTGGCGGCGTCTGACGGTGAAACGCCCGTCAACGAAACCAACCTTGATCCCTCCAAACCCGCTTGCTCCTACGTGGTTTCCAAACGCGAAGCCGAAATGGCGTTCCTCGATCAAGTAGAAAAAGGACTCGACGGCGTCATCCTTTGCCCGGGGTTCATGGTGGGCCCGAATGATTGGCGTCCGTCATCTGGCGAAATGATGCTGGCGTTGTGGAAGCAGTGGATTCCTTTCGCACCGGCCGGCGGTTGCAGCGTTGCCGATGTAAGAGACGTCGCCGAAGGCGTCATTTCGGCGATCCAACATGGCCGAACCGGCGAGCGTTATATCTTGGGCGGCGAAAACGTGACTTATTTGGATCTTTGGAAACGGATGGCGACTGTCATGAACAGGCCCCATCCAAAGTTCGTTCTGCCGAACTGGTTGGCTGAGTTGGGAGGCCGCGGCGGAGACTTTGCAGCAAAATTTCTCAAGCAAGAACCCCAAGTGAACTCGGCCGCTTCACGCATGGGCCAGCTATTCCACTGGTGCGATTCATCCAAAGCCAAAACAGAATTAGGCTACCAACTGCAACCGGTCGACACGGCGTTAGAAGATGCGTGGCAATGGTTCCAACTCCACGGGTACGATAAACGCCGGTAAGTTGGCGGTGACTCAGTTCATGCAGCACACCGAGTGCGTCATCATCCAAGGAAACTTTTCAGGCCGAGTAAATGGCAGAGAATTCCCCATCCCTTTCCAACACGACTATTTGATCAGTGACGACGATTCTTTGTCGAGATGGCTTCGCTCCCCCTTCGAGCTGTTTGACCCACATTAGCGTTACGACTAAGATCAAGACATGGACATTTCTATTAACGACATCCGAAAACTCCCTGCGAGCGCTCAGCTTGAACTTGCCGATCAAATCTGGGAAGGGCTGTTGCATTCAGGGCACCTTCTTACCGACGAACAAATTTCCGAAACTCGTCGCAGGGCAAAAGAACTGGATGACGACCCTTCTATTGGCCTGTCTGAAGAACAAATGTGGACGAAGGTCGATGAGATGAGAAATGGCCGCAAATCATAAGTTTCATCCAAACTTCCCAGATGATTTGGGGGAAGCACTTGATTATTTCGACGAGTACTCAGTGGAAACAGGGAATCGTTTAAGACAGGCGATTAAAGGACGTATCCAATTGATCATTGAAAATCCTCTGATTTTCTCAGTCGCTTATGACGACGTTCGCGTCGCACGACTCCCAAAATATCCTTATTCAATACACTATCGAGTGGTAGAGGGCACAACGAAATTCTTATCCTTGATCCACACCTCAAAAGACCGTAAAAATTGGCCTGGGCGCAAATAGCGAGGAATGACGGAGCGACAAAACGAAGCGCCATTGCGGTTGGTGCCGAACCCTTCCTCAGAAGATTAGCTTTCCCTAATATTCTTTCGCGCGAAAAGTCGGCTCTTCAGCCTCCACGCTGAAGCAGTCTTTGCCCTAGTGCGACGCCAATCACCACCGCCAGCAACCCGCCGACTAAATTAACGGCCACGTTTAGTCCCGCCATCCAAGCCGCGTTATGCTGAGCGTGATGAATCGTTTCGGCTCCG
>CALDEW010000323.1 GCA_937942355.1 uncultured Pirellulaceae bacterium
ACCACCGGTCTTTTGGCTTTTGTGCTGATCGCATTCGCTTCCCTGTCCTTGGACGACGGAAACTCCGTCGGTGCCGCGACGAATAATCCCAGCGCAGTCGACGATGTTGCCGATGTTGAAAATGAAAAGCGCATTGGGTTCAATGAAGAAGTACGCCCGATTCTGGCTCAGCATTGCATCTCTTGTCACGGCCCCGACGAAGAGCACCGATCGGCTGATTTGAGACTGGATGTGAGGGAAGGTGCGCTTGACGCGATCGAACCCAACGATCCTGATGCCAGCGAATTGTTCGCGCGGATTGCCTCAGAAGACGACGATCGCATGCCGCCGCCGGATCACGGCGCAGGGCTAAGCGCGGACGAGGTTGAAGTAATTCGGAAATGGATTCTTCAAGGCGCTGATTATGAAACTCACTGGTCGTTCCAGCCTTTGGTTCAACCGGACGTGCCCGCCCTTGCCATCGACGGTTGGGGCCGCAACGAAATTGATCGTTTTGTTGCCGCACAGGTTAGCGCCGCCGGATTGGTTACCTCTGCCGATGGAGATCCTCACCGGCTGATCCGACGCCTGGCACTGGATTTGACGGGGCTGCCTCCCAGCAAAGAGATCGTGGATGCTTATGCAGCCGATCCCACCGAAGAAAACTACGAAACGATCGTCGATGAATTACTTGGTTCACCGGCCTACGGCGAACATTGGGCCGCGATGTGGATGGACATTGCCCGGTACGCGGACACGATGGGCTATGCGGAAGATAAGAAACGCGATATCTGGCCATGGCGAGACTGGGTGATCCGGGCGTTCAATGACAACATGCCGTGGGATCAGTTTACGATCGAGCAAATCGCCGGCGACCTCATTCCCGATGCGACCGAAAGCCAAAAATTGGCAACCGCATTCCACCGCAACACGCTCAGCAACACCGAGGGCGGGACCAATGACGAAGAGTTCCGTGTCATCGCGGTCAAGGATCGTATCAGCACGACGATCAATGTTTGGATGGGGTTGACGATGCGATGCGCCGAGTGCCACACGCACAAATACGATCCCATTTCTCAGACCGAGTACTACCAGTTCTTGGACTATTTCAACCAGACCGTTGACGCCGATAAAAAGGATGAGCGCCCGCGATTAAAACTGTTTCCGCCCGAAGGAGCAGCCGTGCTGACCGAAGTTCGGAAGAAAGCGGATGCGTTGCGTGAAAAGGTTAAATCAGAACCTGAAGTATGGAAGATCTTAACACCGAGTTCGGTCAAGTCTCGTGACGGCGCAACGATGACCGTGCTCGACGACGGTGCGGTCTTGGCCACCGGCAAGAACCCTCGGTTTGATCAATACGAAGTTGATGTTCCATTGCCTGAGGGAACTTTTTCGGGCCTTCGTTTAGAAGTGTTTCCCGAAAAGACCAGCGGAAATAACGTTGGTCGAGGTTATGGCGGCCCTTTCGTTTTGAACCATTTGCAGGCTAAGAAAATCGACGGCGAAGAAATTTCTGATTTGAAGTTTTCCACCGCCAAAGCGGATCACGCGCAAGTCCACCACCAACTGAAGAACGTGATTGGCGATCAGCCTCATAAACAGGGGTGGGCCGTGAGGCATCCTGTCGATGGTTATCAGGTCAAACGAACGGGGGTGCTTGAGTTCGCAGAACCGTTGACGTTGGAATCGCCCGGCTTGGTGAGGCTTACGATGACGCATGCCTCGCCCTATCCAGGATTGAATATCGCGCGGTTTCGCATTTCAGCGACTTCTGTTAGCAAACCGGTCCAAGCATTCGCAAAGAAAGAGCTCGATCCACTGCGTTGGAGATTAGAACAATTAGAAAAAGAACTCAACAGCCCGACCTTGGTTCCTGTGATGGAGGAGCGTCCCGACGATAAGCGTCGTGAAACGTTTGTCAACATCCGCGGCAATTACACCGCTAAAGGGGAAAAGGTCGAAGCAAGCGTCCCCGCAGCGTTTCACAAACTTCCAGAGTCGGCCCCGGCCAACCGGTACGGCGTAGCACTGTGGTTGATGGCCGATGAGAATCCGCTGACCGCGCGAGTCACGGTCAATCGTTTTTGGGCTCGACTATTCGGTATGGGAATCGTGGAAACCGAAGAAGATTTTGGTACTCAGGGAGCGGTTCCGGTTAACCGAGAATTGCTGGACTGGCTGTCGGTGGACTTCCGCGACAATGGCTGGGACGTAAAACGATTGCTCAAGCAAATGGTGATGTCGTCGGCGTATCGGCAAGACAACCGGGCGACTGCAGATCACCTGGCCAAAGACGCTCGCAACCGTCTGCTGGCGCGTGGGCCTCGGTTCCGACTGTCGGCGGAAGTTGTACGGGATCAAGCGTTGGCAGTTTCGGGGTTGTTGAGCAAGAAGTTTTATGGGCCGCCCGTTTTCCCGAACAACGCAGTGAAATATGTGCGAAACGCATTCACCGGTGGAATGAAATGGCAAACCAGCACCGGCGAAGATCGCAACCGGCGGGCGTTGTACACGTTCCTGAAACGCAGTTCGCCGCATCCGCTGTTTGAAACGTTCGACATGTCCTCACGGACGGTCTGCAACATGCGTCGCATCCGCACGAACACGCCGCTTCAATCTTTCATGACGTTAAATGATGTTACCTTCATCGAAGCTGCCCAAGCGCTGGCCAAACAGATGCTTGAAAGTTCCGAAAAACCCCAAGAGCAAATTCGGCGTGGACTTGAACAGGCGTTGTTACACCCGGCGCGGGACAACCACTTGAAAGAGCTGACTGAGCTTTACGCGGCGCTGGTGGAAGATTACTCAGACGATCTTCCGGCCGCCGCAAAATTTGTAGGGCAACCAAACACAGAGGCGGAGAAACAAGACGCCACCGTCGCCCTTGCTTCGATGACGGTCGTGGCGAATGTTATTTTGAATCTAGACGAGTTTTTAACACGATGAAAAATCACGCTTATCACGAATACCTGCAAAGGCAGGCACAAAGAACGACTCGGCGACACTTTCTGAAAAGCTGTCAGGTCGGTTTGGGAGGGCTGGCATTGAGCCAGTTGCTGGCGGCCGATTCACAGGCGGAAAATACCGGTTCGGTCCCACGGGACGACGCCAACCCGTTGGCGGTGAGACCTACCGACATTCCGGCGCGGGCGAAAAACGTGATCTATCTGCACATGGCAGGTTCGCCGCCGCAGCATGAGACGTTTGACTACAAGCCGGAACTGGCCAAACGCGATCAACAGCTATGCCCCGAGGAGATGATTGAGGGCAAGACATTTGCTTTTATTAAAGGTCGTCCAAAATTAATGGGCCCGGTCTACAAATTTAAGAAGTATGGGGAAACCGAACAGTGGGTCAGCGAAACGTTGCCCCATATTGCGGAGCGAATTGACGATCTCTGCGTGGTGAAGTCGCTGTATACCGATCAGTTCAATCACGCGCCGGCGCAGCTGATGCTTCACACCGGCAACCCACAGTTTGGCGGCGCGTCATTCGGTTCGTGGGCGACGTACGGGTTAGGTTCTGAGAATCAAAATCTTCCCGGCTATATGGTAATGGTCTCCGGCGGAACCCAACCTTCGGGCGGAAAAAACCTGTGGGGCAGTAGCTACCTACCTTCGGTCTATCAGTGCGTGCAATGTCGCAGCGAAGGTGAACCCATTTTATACGTCGGTAACCCTGAGGGCATGTCGCGCGCGATTCGCCGCAAGAGCCTCGACGCGCTCAACCGTTTGAATCGGGCTGAATTGGAAGAGTATCGCGACTCCGAAACGCTGACACGCATCAACCAGTACGAACTTGCGTTCCGCATGCAGGTGTCGGTTCCAGAAGTGATGGACATTTCGCGCGAATCGAAAAAGACGATCGAGGAATATGGTGCTGAACCCGGTAAGGCGTCTTTCGCCAACAACTGTTTGCTGGCCCGGCGACTGGTGGAACAAGGCGTCCGATTTGTTCAGCTGTTCGATTGGGGCTGGGACATTCACGGGACCGCCAACTACGACGACCTCATGACGCAGTTTCCCAAGAAGTGCAAGGAAACCGACCGGCCGATCGCAGCGCTGCTGAAGGATCTTAAGCAGCGCGGCATGCTGGATGAAACGCTGGTCGTTTGGGGCGGAGAATTTGGCAGGACGCCGATGAATGAAGGACGCAATGGATCGAAACTGTTGGGCCGCGATCATCATCCCGATTGCTTCACGATGTGGATGGCCGGCGGCGGCATGAAGCCCGGTTCCCATGGTGCGACGGACGAATTGGGCTATAAAGCCGTCGAAAATCCGATTTTCGTCCGCGACCTCAATGCGACGCTACTGCATGCCTTGGGACTGGACCCGCATAAGCTGAGCTTCCCGTTTCAAGGGCTCAATCAGCGACTGATTGGCCCCGCCAATGAGCCGCGCGTCTGCCACGAGCTGTTTTCGTAGCGGCGTTTCTGTTGTATTGCTTTTGAAAAATTTAGCGGCAATTCAAGAAACCGCGATAGATTGTAGGGCCGGTTCCTACCTTAGGTTTTACCACATCTTTTTGTCTTCGCCGCTTG
>CALDEW010000324.1 GCA_937942355.1 uncultured Pirellulaceae bacterium
TGACACCGCTGGCACCGGTGATGGCCAGTACCAAAGGATGGTTTGAGGACTGGCTCATTTAACACCTACGTACAAGGTCGCGATGCCGAACGTCAGCGGATAGAAATCGACGTGGCTCATGCCCGCGTCTTTCATTTTCTCCGCCAACACCTCGTAGCATGGGAACTCGCCCACGCTATCGGGAAGATAGTCGTAGGCGCTGGAGTCATTCCGCGCCAGAGCTTGTCCGATCCTCGGCAGCACATTCTTGAAGTACCAGCCGTACATGCCTTTGATCGGTTGAGTGCGCGGGACCGAGAATTCCAAAATCGCGACCTGGCCACCCGGTTTGCAAACGCGCGTCATTTCTCGCAATCCCAGATCCGTGTCAGCGACGTTTCTCAAACCAAACGCCGCGCTAACGATTTGAAAATGGTCATCCGGAAACGGAAGATTCTGAGCATCCGCTTCGACGAAGGTTACGTCTTGTTGGAAGCGGTCGTTCTTCTGTTCACCGACCGCCAGCATTTCATAACAAAAATCAGAACCGATAACGGGAACTTCGCCAGCGGTATTTTTCTCGAACGCGAATGCCAGATCACCAGTACCGGTGCACACATCAAGAATAGGATCGTCCCGGTTGGGCTTCAGTTTCCGAACCGTTTTCGCCCGCCAGTACTTGTCCACATTCATCGAAAGCAGATGATTCATGCGGTCGTAGTTGGGCGCGATTTCACCGAACATCTTTCGAACGCGCTGGTTTGATTTGTCGACTGCCATGAACGTTTTGATTTTTCTGAAAACGAGTAGCGTGAATCTTCCAGTCGCACTGGAGGCTTATTTAGGACCGACAACTTACGGAAACAATAACTCATATTCTATTCGCGAACCGATTGAGAGGAACCACCAGCATTTCAAGGCTGACAAATGAGGCGAAAGAAGTCTTTGCCCAACCTCTGATCGAAGCAGAGTGTTTCGACTATGAGCCATTTGGCGCAGGTTTGGTGATGGGAGAGTGCCGACCTAATTGCCACCTTCGAGGATGTTTGCGGTGCTGGTTTGTTGGTCCAGCGCGAGTCTCAAAACAGCGCGCAGCGGAAGCTTCGCACTACGCTTTTTATCTGATACCGCCTTCACTGAGATTGACAACGCCGCGGCTTGAAACGGTAAATACGCCTCGATATTGTGATATTGCTAACACCGTTGAAAGTGAGACGCCTCGTCGAACAAAGGAATTCTGGAAAAGCAATAGGCGGAGCCTACCTTCTTCAAGTAAGCTTCATTTACTAAGAGCAATCTTGGAATTTTCCGCAACGGCAATTTTCTACTTATTTTCAACAACGCAGCGATTCGATAAAGGCACTCATTCAAAAAAGTCAAGGCTTCAACGGTCATCATGTTTCTGCGCTGGTTCCCGGCTTTTGCCGAGCGATCAAGTCCGCTGGTGAGGTGACGCTGCGCCCATCAACAGCGCCCGTGGCATTGCTGCTACCGCTGGGGCTTAATCTTGCGGCGGCGGAATTTGCAGTACTACACCAGAAGCGCTTCTTTCTACCCATTGATCCGACCCACCCTATCCAACGGATAGAAACCATCCTCCGCGATTCATCTGCGGATATCGTTGTGGTTGATCAGACGACCCGGCATCTGGCCGAACAGCTTCCTTGCTCCCGTATCGTAGATTTATCGTTTGAGGTTCCCAAACCGTCACACGATCTTGATGTCTTGAAGACGCCCTGCGATGTGAATGACTTATTTTCACTAGCGCCCGACGATTTAGCTTACATGATTTATACTTCGGGATCTACGGGACGCCCCAAAGGAGTTCCCATCCACTGGTCAGCGCTTGATAACCACAATCAGTGGTTTATTAAAGAATTTGACTTGGATGCCAACGATCGTTGCACTCAGTTGATGTCTCCCGGTTTTGACGTTTCAATTCAAGACATTTTTCCGGCACTCCGATCTGGTGCCAGCCTTTTCCCCGTTACCAAAGATCTATTGGTCGAACCGTTTGAGTTTTTTCAATGGGTTGAATCAAATGAGTTGACGGTGTTGAGTTTCCCGACCGCGTTGTGGCATACGTTGGTTCCTGTTTTATCAAAGCGCTCGCTACCTTCGTCGGTGAGGCTGGTGTTGATTGGCGGGGAGCAGGTGAATCCTCATCTTGTGAAACAGTGGTCTTCCTGCGTCGATTCAAAAAGGGTCCGCTTGGTAAATATGTACGGTCCCACGGAAGTCACGATCGTTTCCACCTTTTGCGAACTCTCGCCGAACCATTCCGGTTCGATTGGCAAACCGATTGACAACATTAACGTCCAACTGCTGGATGAACACGGTGGTGTCATTACTCAACCGGAAATAACCGGTGAAATTGTGCTCAGCGGTGTCGGGGTTGCCAGCGGTTATTGGAACCGCCCTGAGCAATCAGCGCGATCGTTTTTCAAATCCGATTCTTCGGGGCAGCGATGCTATCGTTCGGGCGATCTGGGGCGGTACGATTCTTCGGGCCGACTATTGTTTGTGGGGCGTCAAGACAATCAGGTGAAACTGCGTGGTTTCCGGATCGAGCTGAATGAGATTGCGTTAACCGTTTCTTCATGCCAAGGAATTGGAGACGTTGTCGTGAGAAAAGTCACCTCGCCCGTCGGACACGATTTCTTGGCCTGTTTTGCCATCGCCGATGTCAGCACCCTGGAGGATGCCGACGCGCTGGAAGACCGTCTGCGCGATCATTTGTCAGGAAAACTCCCCGAGTACATGATTCCCACGAAAATTCACTTTGTCTCTCACTTCCCTATGACCGTGGGAGGCAAGGTCGATGTTGCAAGGTTGCTTGACACGTCCTGTTCGATAGAGCAAACAGCAGCGGCCAACCGCGAACATGGTAACCAAACCGAAACCGAACGCCGGGTCTGCGAGGTGTGGAAAGAGGTTCTGGGTTACCCTCCGGATTCCCCCGATGTGACCTTCGAGCAATCTGGAGGAGATTCCCTGACGGCGGTGTCATTCGTCTTGAGACTGCAACAGGAATTCGGTTTGACCGGCATGGGTTTAGCGATTTTAGCGATCGAAAATACCGTGGGCAGCCTCGCCGCCTATGTGGATACGCTGGCCAATCAAGAAAACGCTGATGTGCACCAAGCCTCGGTGACGCAACTTCCGGTCAAAAAGCATAACCATGATCGGCCTTGCTTGATCTTGTTCCATCCTGCCGGAGGAGGGGGGTACTTCTACAACGAACTGATTGATGAATCACTTCAAGAGATGTTTTCGATTGTGATCGTCGATTCGCCTTTGTTGACGGGAGAAATTCCTGATGGTCCGTCCGCAACGGTCGCGCAAATAGCACAGCAATATTTCCAAAGGGTCGCACACCAACTACCTCAGGAGCAGCAGATCGTCACCGCCGGATTTTCCCTTGGAGGTCTTCTCGCGTGGGAGTTTGCGCAGCAATTAAAACGGGCGGGTTTTCTAGTGGCCAAAGTGGTCAACATTGACCAGCCGGTGCCGGCTGAAATTCGCAAGTGTGATTTTGCGACGAGACTTGGTCGCTGGCTCTGTTTTCGGTGGAAGTACCCCTTCGCTCTGTTGCGGGACCTGGAAAGGGTTAGGACTATGAAGAGAGTCCAGTTCTCCAGTCCGGACAGTGATGATGGTCTCCAAGGGCGTAGTTCTCCCAACAACGTGCTGTCGCGTGCGGCCCGATTGGAAAGTTATTACCTTAGCATTGAACAGAAGCACCAACCCGAGGTTGACGATTTGGAAATGATCTTGATCCGTGGTGAAATGTTTTTGGCCAAATTCAAGTTGCCCCAAGACTATGGCTGGTCCAAGATCACCAGCGCTGTGCGTTTGGTACGTGTTTCGGGATCGCATTCAACACTGTTTCACAAGCGTTTGATCGATGACCTGCGGACCGCCTTCATCGATTCGGTGAAATTGTCCTAAGCAGCGCAGCCAGCGTATCATCTGCGACTGCCAGCGGGCCGATTGACCGCAAGGACACCAATGCGTCCTTTCCAGATAAGGTAATTTGCGGATACATTACACAAACTTTATTCGCGAATCCATTAAGAGGAACCACCATTACCGTGTCCAACGCCGCTGCCTCCCGTTTTGATGTCGCATTGCTACCCGCCGCTGCCGAACCGCTTGAGGGTGCGACGGTGATCGTGGTTGACGTCCTGCGGGCCACGACAACGATCATTTCTGCGCTTTCCAACGGCGCTAAAGAAGTCTTCCCTCAGCCTTCGATCGAAGCCGCCCGCGCCGCCCATGAGCAGATCGGCGACGGTTCGGTTATGGGAGGTGAACGCCAAGGTAAAATTGTCGACGGGTTTCACCATGGGAATTCACCGCTGGAGTACACCGCTGATGCGATCAAAGAGAAGACCCTAATTCTGGCCACGACCAACGGGACGGTAGCGATGGAAGCGTGTCGGTCTGCTGATCGTGTGCTCATTGGTGCGATGGTCAACGTTGGAGCGGTGGCAGATGCCGTTTATCAATGCGAGCGACTTTGTGTGATGTGTTCTGGCACTGACCGGATTATCACCAGTGAAGATGTCTGTTTCGCGGGTCTGTTGCTGCAACGAGTTATTGAAAAACGAGCCAAACAGGGTTTGCCTGAAGCGTTCTTAACCGACGCCGCGCATATCGCGCTGGACCATTGGCAGAGAGTTCAAACCCAAGTCGCGGCCGGAAAGCCCTTGGCAGATTTCTTCCGAACCGCGCGCGGCGGAGTCAACTTGGTTCGCATCGGTCACGACGCAGACGTCGCCTTTGCGGCCAACATTGACACTTTTGAGAGCGTGCCAGAGTTGGATTTGCAGAATTGGCGGATTCGCTAATGCATAAATATAAACCGTCGCCAATCAATGCGTCTATTCTTTGGACGAAGGCTCAGCTGCTGTTTCGGATTGGCTGCCTTCTTCAGTGGCCTCTTTGACCGGTGCGAGATCTTTGATTCGGATGTTGCGGTACATCAATTCGGCCCACTCTGCCTGAAGGCCAATGTGCCCCTTGGTCAGAGGTGTTTTTTCGCCGGACTTTTCCTCGATCATGAAGTTGGTTGTCTCCAGCACGACTTCACCGTTGAAAATGAAAGTAGCCTTTTTATTGCCTTCAACTTGAATCTCCATCTCGTTCCATTGCCCTTTGGGTTTCTCAAGTCCCAAAGGAGTACGAATACTCCCTCCTTTCTTCATCTCACCATCAGCCGAATACTTTTTGTCGTCCCCGATGGGCGTCGAAGTTCTCAAGTCTTTTCGCAGCACGAATAGGTCACCGGTATGAAAGCGTCCGGCGCTCCCGTTGGCGTCAGGCTTGTCGCCAGGAGATTCGCCAATTTGCATCTCCAAGCATAACGGCCATACCTTTTTCAAATTGCCGTGAACGTGGAATAGAAGGCCCGCATCTCGGTCCCAGTTCGCGCGCGGGGCGAAACGGTTTTCCATCCACTTATACTCAAGCTTCAGGATGAAGTGACTGTATTGACCGGTTGAGACAAGACAGTCCATGTTTTGCTTTGAATTTGCTTCGCGGCCGGCGTAAACGTGGATCGCCCTTTCTTGTTCGTTGACAGAGAACGCACCCCAATCGCCTTCTCCCGAACCGCGCGCGGCGGTCCAACCACTCAAATCATTGCCATTGAACAAGGGCACGAATCCGTCTTCTTGACCGAATGTAGTGCTGACAAATAGAAAGACGCAACTTAGACTCAAAGCGATAGTGGATTTCATATGTTTGGATTGAATAGGGTGAAACAATATGTGTAGTGTTTAACTGCCCAAGCGCCGCTGGCTTGGTGGACGTGTAATTATGAGCGAAAGATGAGACTATAGCACGTAATTTGAGCCAGACAGGAGGACATTTGGCAAAACAGTTCGCCTTTTCTGAAACCCGTGTCTGAGACCGACGTCAAGAACGATCAGTGCTGCAGGAAGTCCCACTTCAGTCAGCAACAGATGCGCTATCACGCACGGTCCCGCCAATGACAAGCGCGGCCGAGATAATCAGCAGATTTTTGATAATGTATTGGCCTTCCATGGTTGGCCCAAACGGAATGAGTCCTGATTGAAACGTGACATCAGGGAGAATTATCAGCGGCAAGAAAGTACCGACCATCTGCATTGCCATCAGACCAATCGCGATCCTCAATGTTCGTCGAAACAGAAACAAAACACCGATCGCGACTTCCCACCAACCAATAATATGCAGCCATGTCTTTGGCTCAAACAGCGGCATCCAATCAACCGTAGCCAAAACCAGGGGTTCGGCTGGTGAAACCCCTAGTGGTTTCAGAATGCCAAACCAGATAAAGATGATTCCCATCGACACACGTAGAGCCAATGTTCCCCAGCGCTGCATGAACCGTGCAATCGCACGGTCGATTGTTTCAATCATGACGACAGCTTTCTAACAGGTACTCTCTTCTAAAGTAACCGTTTTTGGATCTTGGCGTTAACCTAAATCTCGGACGCCCTTTTCCCTTGATTGAGTGAATCACTGTAAGTCCGATCAATCATCCGCACCATTTTGTTGGCTCGAAATTCATGTCTGCAGTGCCGCCTGCCTTGATCGCCCAATTGGTGGGCGGCCTCTGGTTTCTCAATTAGAAACTTCGTCCACCGAGCAAATTCATCGCGTGCTCCAAAGTTGACCGCAAAACCTGTTTCTTGATGGATCACCAACGGCGACGTCTCTGGCCCGTAGACCGAAATGACTGGCACATCGAAATTCATGGCGGCCAACACTCCGCTGGGCGTCGGAGTCTGCAAATGCGAGTTCCAATACACGTCGGCTCCGCTGATCATTTCCAATGTATTCGTTGGCAAACCTGCGAAGTGGATGTGATCGGCAGCCTCGGTGCAAGCGGCGAACTTCAACAAACCCTGATGTTGGGAGCCCTTGCCCAAAATCACTAAGTGCACGTCGTCGCGCACACACGACAGAAGATCGGTTGCCCAAATCAGATCTTTCAGCCTCGTCACCGGTTCCAGATCGGCCGATGTCATGGCGATGAACGCTGTTGAATCTAAACCTGTTTCTTGCATCAACAATTCACGACCGCGCGGCCGCTGGTCTTTGTCTATCTTGGGTTCTCCGTTATCGCCAACCCTGACTCCATTGGAAATGACAGAGAATTTTTGAGCTGCGATGTCGAAGTTTTGGAATTCATTTCGCAAACATTCGTGAGCGATGATGAAGCGATCGACGCGATTGACCAAACAACCTTCGAACCGTTTGGTCGGAGTCGTGTGTGGTTTCCATTTGGATAAGACGCTGCTGTAGAGTTTCGTTTTATCGTCTCTTAGTAACACCGCTGCGGCAATGTGAGTCGATGGTTGGCCAAAGGCATGGACGATGTCGGGTTGGAAAGCTCGGATGCGCTTTCTCAATCGCAACGCCGTCTGGATTTTCGCGGCGTGGATTCGATGCTTCAGTTTTTGACCTGAGCTCAGAAAATGGACCGGGATATCCAACGCCCGATAAAATGCAGACTCGCCGTCGTAGTCATCACCGGAGCCAACGACGCAGACGGCGAACTTGTGTTGCTGCGCAAGTCCCTCCGCCAAGATTTTCATTTGATACGCATCGCCCAGCGGAAAAAGCGAATCAACAACCAATAGGATACGGCGAGTCAAAGTATTCACTCGGTAGAAAATTCTTAGGGAGTGTCAGTGGTGACAGCAGGTTCAGACGGCTGGATCAAGTATTCTTCGGCGGCGCGTACCAGCGCGGAACGATTCAGCAAACGACGTTGCGTCTCCAAACCAAAATCTGTGGCAAACTCCGGATGCTGGAACAAGTAGTCGATCGTCGTGGATAAAGCGGCGGGCGTTTCGCGCGGTACCATCAGCCCTCGGTTTGGATCTTCAATAAACGCGCGCGTCGATTCCGACTTGGCGGCGGATTTAAGTTCTTCCAACGACGCCGTTTCAATGGTGCAAATTCCCATCGCTTTGGCGGTTTCAAGGACGCAGCAGGCTGATTGCGTACGCAAGGGATGGACGTACAAGTCAGCCGCATTCAAAACGAGACTGAGGTTGTCGAAAAAACCGGGCATGATGACCGTGTAGACCAATTCATGTTCGAGTATTTCGTCCCAAACCGTGCCCGAAAGCTTCCCCTCGCCCAAAATCCAGAGTCTGGCCATGGTATGTTTCCGCTGCACCGTCTGCCAAGCCCGCACCAAATCGCAGACGCCCAAATCATTTTCCATGGGAGCACAAGTGATCACCAGCGGTTGATTTGCGTCGATCTGAAGAATCGGATGGGCATCTGAAAGTGCGACACGCGCGGCCGTTTTACCAGCCGCTACGTCGCGTTGGACTTCAATGCAATCTTCGGGCGTCGCTGGCAAAGGGGCGACCACGCGAATGCGATCGGTAACTTCAGGTCGGTGTCGCCTGATAAAATCCGCCGTTGCGGGCGTATCAACCAAAATGGAAACAGCCGACTTTAGCGTTTCACTTTGCCGCGTTGTAAAATCTTGGATGTTGGACAAATGGAGCTGTGTGACGCGCAGCACCAAAGAAGTTGCGTCGTCGATCGTGGTTGCTACCGTCCACGCTTCCTCGCCAAGGCCAAACACAATCACTCGGTCGTAGTCCCGCTGGCCCAGGTGGGAGGTCAGTGATTTTAAAAAGCGGAACGTTCCAAAGGGACCTGATGAGAGCTTGGTCAATCGGTACACATCACAGTCGTGATATCGGAACTCCGAGGGCCAATGCTTCTGCCATCGCACGGTCAAAATGTCGACGTGATGGTGTTCTGCGGTTAACGCGCGGCATAGATTTGCGACTTCCAGTTCAGCGGCGCCACAGACGGGCCAAAACTTGCGATTGATAACCGCAAGTTTCAGTGGTTCAGAACGATTTTCGATACTGGGCATACAGTTTGAAGTTCTTGGGTAGTCGTAGCACAGACATTCAGCCTTTGCGTCTGCGATTGAGCAAAAACAGATCGCACAACAGGCAGGCCGTCCATCCCATGCCGGTGCTACGCGATATATTCGCTCAAGCGGTGCGTGCTACGCGATATCGGCGTCTTCTAAACAGGCCAGAAACGGCAGGTTGCGGTACTCGTCATTGTAGTCCAAACCATAGCCGACAACGAATTCATCGGGAATATCAAAGGCCACGAATTCGGGACGCCAATCGACTTCCTGGCGGCCGGTCTTGCATAGTAGCACTGCCGATTTCAGACTGGTGGGGCCCATTGAATTCATTAGTTCACGGACTTCTTGAAGTGTGTGACCGGTGTCGAAGATGTCGTCGATCAGTAGCACATCGCGGTCCTTAATATCCAACATCATTTCGGAGTTGATTGTCAATTTGCCACGTTCAGTACCTTGGTAGCTGCTGGTTTGCACGACG
>CALDEW010000325.1 GCA_937942355.1 uncultured Pirellulaceae bacterium
GGTAAGCGGGTAAGGCGGAGGCATTGTTATGTTTGCCTCCGTCCTCCCCGTTGTCGCGATGAGGTTAATTCCTCATATTTACCGGCGTGCGGCTTTCCCGCACCGGGCGACCCCCGATGTATTGCCTCTCGCCTTGGTAACTGCCCTCCGGCAGACGTCTGACGATTGGATGAGGAGTCGTTTAACATCTCTGCATTGTCGTTGTCGTAAATGAAAGCATCGAGATTAGCCCGAATTTCTTTTCAAACCCTCGACGTCGGATGCGGCGGTTGTCCTCGATAGACTTCCGCTTAAACTTCATGCAGCGCAGCCGCATGCGTATCCACTTATCAAGCTGCCGAAACAACTTGACGCACGTCGAGAATTCAGCGGCGAAGTAATTCGCCGTTCCTCGTATCACTCGGTTCAGTTTCTCGATCACTCGGGCTTCCAGATTGTGACACCTGCGCGTCAGCTCCCGGACTTTCGCTTTGAATTTCTCCACTGATTTTGGTCTCATCGTCCTCGACCGGCCCGACAGTCGAAAGCCCAGGAACTCATAACCTTTCCCGTAACTTGCGATCTTTGTCTTCTCAGGACTCAGAGTGAGTCCCAATTCGGTCATAACTTTTTCGACCATCCTCAGGGCTGCTTCTGCCTGCTTGCTCGTTTGGCAAACGACGACAAAGTCATCGGCGTAACGCACGAAGCGATACCCCTGTTCTTGAAGTCTGTTATCGAGCTTGTCGAGCACGATGTTTGCTAGTAACGGGCTGATCACTCCGCCTTGGGGCGTCCCGATCGTCGTGGGTTTGAACACACCGTTGTCCATTACCCCTGCTGCCAGAAACTTCTCCACGATGTCCAGAATATTCCCGTCGGCGACTTCCTCGGCCACCGCTTGCTTGATGAGCGCGTGAGGAATGTTGTCAAAGAATCCGGCGATGTCCGCATCGAGAGTGATGCGGTCGCCGGCTTCATGGAATGACAGCACCCGTTTGATCGCGTCATGGCAACTGCGGCCGGGTCGAAATCCGAACGAGCAATCATGAAACTTTGGCTCAAAGATCGGCTCAAGTAGTCTTCGAATCACTTCTTGTGCGATGCGATCTCTGACCGCCGGAATGCCAAGGGGACGCATTTTAGTGCTTTTGGGACCTTTGGGAATCCATCTTCTACGTAATGGTTTGGGTTTGAAGGCATCGCGAGTCTTCAAATCCCTCATCAATGACGCCAGGTTGTTATCGAGGTTTCTTTGAAACATCTCGATGCTGACCTTGTCGATTCCCGCCGCTCCACGGTTCCGCTTGACCGCTTTGAAGGCCTCTCGCATTAACCGGTCGTCGATACGTCCGGTGAGCGAGTGAACTTTCTGCTTTCTTTTACGTTTGACCATTGCCGGTCATCCTTATGTTAAAACAACTGCCGTCCTCGCTTCGCCAGCCAATACCCTGTTGCTTAGCTTACCGTCAGATGGTCGGGCGATTGCAGTGCACGACCGCGTCTTTTGGTGACGTTTCTGAGGGTGGCTAACTCGGGCTTTTGGGCTGGGAAGTCTGGACGAACTAAATCAGGTTTCTCCTTTGGGTCGGTTGGACGTTGGGGGAACCTGATGATGGCCCCTTGGGTCGTGTTCGACTTACTCCGGATCTGCTGTGACCCCGTCAGCCTGCCAATGGTGCTGGCTGCCATTTTACTGGTGAAGTGTTTTGCGCGGTGGATGGTGCTTCCTTGCCCGCTGCACTTGTTTCCTCTCGCGTTGCCTCAGTTTTCACCGTCGGCTTATACGTTGGCTTACCCTTGGGCGTCGGTTTGGACGTCGGCCTTTGGGACGAGTGGGGTCTCACCGGTTCACTCACGAGCCATTTTCTCAAGGCGAATCCACCAGTCACCATGACATTTGACCAACGGCTAATCGTGTTTACCGTTGGCCGACGCGCTTGAGGTTGCGTGCCGCACTTCACCGATCCACGGGGGTTGGTGCTCTGTCTGGGCCGAATCGCGGATCCTCCCGGAGTCCTGCTTCTTGGCTCCTTCATCCACAGGGTGTTATCCTGTGCCTAGCTGCTTACCTCCTATAGAAAAAAATAAAAGTTCGAGAAACAGGTTCCAGACCAACACGAATCAGCCCGGGTAGGTTTCGATCGCCGAAACGATCTCTCCGTTTATTGTCGGGAGCTTACACTCCCAACGACTTAGCTCATGAGCCAGCGGCTCACGCGTGGATGAGGCCACGAATCCTGCGGCTGCATTAAACGATGCACTAAAGGCTGAATCGAAGGGTAAAGGAGGGGCAGGACTCGTTGCCTCATCCACTACCTCGAAACTGCCATTATCCGCGGCAACTCATTCGGTCGTCAGGCTTTCACGGCCGTTTAATTTCCACAACATCGTGAAACAAATTGCGAGCGTACAGAGATTCAGTATGACTCCCCCAAAACCCCAATAGACTGTCGATTCCTCGTACCAAGCACTGGAAATCATGGTGATCTGTGCATACCGAACAAGCAAGTTGAGAGCCGGTAGCGAAACTAGTAACACGCCCAGTGCAACGATCCATTTCGTTGGTAAGCTTTCCCCACTGCGCCCTAATCTTTCTCGATAGCGAAACCCGATTGAAACACAACGGAGTCTCTAAGGCGGGGACTTAGGTTGTCTTGTGAGCTTTCATCTGTTGGCGTTGGTCGTCGTCTTTGTACGTCTTGCGAACTTTTTCGATGTCCCCAAGTCGCCTGAAGAATGCATCCAATACGATTGGATCGAAACGTGTGCCGCGTTCAGACAACATGATCTCCAGGCACTTTTCGACTGGGAATGCCTTCTTGTAAGGTCGTTCACTGCAAAGCGCATCGTAGACGTCTGCCACGCACGTGATGCGGCCTTCGATTGGAATCTGTTCCCCTTTGAGCCCATTAGGGTAGCCGGTGCCGTCCCACTTTTCATGATGTGTCCGCGCGATCAATGCCGCCAACTCCAACATGGGAGAATCAACACCGTCCATAATAAATCCGCCAACTTCGGCGTGTCGGCGAACAACATTGCCGTCGCCTTCTGCAAGTGGCTCCATGATTTCGACACCTAGGGAACAGTGAGTTTTCATCATGTCGAATTCTTCGGTGTTCAATCGGCCGGGATTGAGCAAAATCGAGTCGGGAATTCCAATTTTGCCAACGTCGTGGAGCTGGGCCGCTAATTCGATTTGATGACAATACTCGCCGCTGAAGCCAAGTTCTTGAGCGATGACGCCAGCGTACTTGCCGACGCGAATCACGTGAGCTCCGGTTTCATTGTCACGATACTCAGCCGCTCGAGCCAAACAATGGATGATTTGCTCACGCGATCTTTCGATCTGCTGCGTTCTCAATTTAACTTGGCGTTCAAGCTCGTGGGCGTGGTTGGCGAGTATATCGTGCTGGCGTTTGACGACCAGTGAATTTCGAACTCGCACTGTCAGGTCGCTTGAATCAACCGGTTTGGCCAAGAAGTCAGACGCGCCCAGTCGAAGTGCGTCTCGTTTCACTTGACTTTCTGATGTTGCACTGAGGATGATGAAAGGAATATGTTGAAACTCCGGAGCATGCTGACGCATCTTCAGTAAGTCCAAGCCCGTCACATGCGGCATCATGATGTCAAGCAAGACAACATCGGGTTGTTCTTTTTGAATAATCGAAAAAGCGTCTCGAGGATTGTTTAGCGTGATAAAGTTTTTATATCCATCGGCTGCCAAGAATCGTTTTACGACGCGGATCACCAAATCTTCGTCGTCGAGGATCATAATTTTGGCTTCTCGAATCGCCGAATCATCGGCCAAGAAACTGGCGGAGTCGACTTTTACTCGAGGCTGCGCGGTATTGGGTTGAGGTGCTTCCGTTGGGAGAGACCTAGATGCCTGAGGCGGCGCGGGTGTTGGTGCGGGGGCAGGCACTGATCGTGGAGCGGGGGCAGGCGCGGGGGTTGGTGCGCTGCTGGTCGGTGGAAGAGGCTGCGCAACTTCAGCAACTGGCGGCGCTGGCACATGGGCCACTGAAGCTACTGGGGCAGCCTGCTGGGGGACTGAAGCTACGGGAGCAACCTGTTGGGGTACTGAAGCTACGGGAGCAACCTGCTGGGGAGCTGGAGCTACGGGAGGAAACGGTTGGGGAGCTGACGATGCGGGTACGTTCGGATTTTCCATTTGGCTAACTTTTTCTGCGACTACAGATTAGGAAGTGGTCGCGCTGCGCGGGAAGATAACAGTGCTCTGTTAACGAGGACTAAAGAGACCTATCGAACTTTTGACGTTGCAGGCTAAATAACCAGCACGAAATTCCTACAAAAACACACGCTTTCGAACTTATTATGTGGGTTATTATCTAAGAACCGAACAAGGACGGGATGTTGTCTCACTATCTTGGTCTTCAATCAGCCAGATTCACGCCTAATTGAATACGATCGTTTTGTTCTCATAGGTAATAGTTTTGTGTTGAAGAACTTTTTCTAATGCTTTGGCAAAGACCTGTTTTTCAACATCGCGGCCAATTTTCTTCATGTGTTCCACTGAATCGCCCGGTTGGACACGGATTACCCCCTGTTCGATGATGGGCCCTTGGTCGAGTGCGGGGATCACGTAGTGCGACGTCGCGCCGATCAATTTCACGCCGCGCTGGTAAGCCAGTTCGTAGGGTTTGGCCCCGATGAAGCTTGGCAAAAAAGAGTGATGAATATTGACGATCGGACAGTCGGCCTCGGCAATAAAATCGGCGGTTAGGATTTTCATGTACCTGGCCAATCCGATAACGTCGGGGCGGTAGCGATGAATCACTTCCAGCTGAGCCCCTTCGTGCTTGGCCGGGTCCTTGAATGTTTTAATAAAGTGAAACGGGATCGAATGTCGGGCGGCGTACTTTTCGATCGACCGCGAATTGGCAACCAAAAAGCAAATTTCTGTGTTCGGGTAGTCGCCTGCTTCAGCCTTATTGAGCGCCTCGATCAAAGCGTGAGGCTCTTTTGAGGAGAACAGGCCCAGGCGTTGTGGTTTGTCGAAGAAGTGAGCACGATGGCCCGACCTTTTAAATTTGTCAGAGACCGGTTGAAAGGCCGCATCGAATTCTTCTTCGGTCTTCCAAGGGTGATCGCCTCGCCATTCCAGACGAGCAAAAAAATACTCTTGGTCGGTATACTCCTCGAAGCGGGAGATAGAGACTTGGTTGTCTTTTAGGAATCCAACCAGTTCGGCGATGATTCCAATTTGGTCGCTGCATTGAAACAGTAAACACGCTGAACGTTCCATCTTTAACTTCCTGAAGCGCGGTAGGGGGGCGGTTAAGAACCTAAGTTTGTAGTTGGTTAGATCTCACCGATGCAAGAGAGCTTTGCCGGGGATTTGGAGAAACCCCTGTTAGAATTTCTATTTACCTTGACCATTTTCTACAATCGATTGGCCGGCAAGCCATCCGGTGCTGAACGCCGATTGGAAATTAAATCCACCGATCGGTCCATCCAAATCTAGAACCTCGCCAGCAAAATATAGTCCATCCTGTAATTTGCTTTGCATTGTGCTGCTGTTGACTTCGTCCAAACTAACGCCGCCGGCGGTGACTTCGGCTTTTTCAAACCCCAGCGTTCCGTTGAGCGCGAACTTTGTGTTTTTGATCTGCTGGCAGATGTTGTCCAACGCCGATTTGCTGAGCTCAGCGTTTTTGGCGTCTAGTGAAACGCCAGCGGCCGTCAATAAACTTTCGGCCAACCGCTTGGGGAAGATGTCATTGAGCAGGTTGCCCACGATTTGTTTTCCATTGTTCCTCTTTTTTTCTTCCAGCATGTCCTGCAGGCGGTTGGGCTTCAGATCCGGTAGGAAGTCAACGTTCAGTGTCAGCGTTTTTCGATCAGGGTGAAGCGCGACTTCCCGGCTGACATCCAGCGCCGTCGGGCCTGAGAATCCGAAGTGGGTGAACAGGAAAGATCCTGTGGCTTGAGCCAAGGGGCGATTCTTTTTCGTCTTGGTGCCTGCTTTGCCAGCGGCCGGTGGTTGCCAAACTCCGACGCCGGCCTTTTCGATCGTGATCCCTTTGAGGTCGTTGGCCCATGTGCAATTGTTTAACAGCGGCACCAATGCGGGTACCGTTTGCGTGATCGTGTGACCGAACTGTTTGGCCCAGGCGTACCCATCACCGGTCGTTCCGCAGCCGGGATAAGAAAGTCCGCCGGTTGTGATTAGTAGATTCTTGGACTGAAAACGATCGTAGGGCGTCACCACACTGAATCCATCGTTATCTTTAGCGACTGCTTGTACGGGACACTGGCTGATGATTTCGGAGCCTGCGTTTCTGGCCATCGTAACCAGTGCATCGCGCACGTCGATCGCCCGGTCGCTGACGGGAAAGATCTTACCCGTGTGTTCGATTTTGGTCGCAACGCCTTCGGCTTCGATTTTTTGGATCACAGCTTCTGGGGGCAGCGCATGCAATGGCGAATGCAAAAAGTTGCCTCGATTGCCAAACCGTTTCACGATCTCCCGGACGCTGCAATTGTGAGTGATGTTGCAGCGCGTGCCGCCGGAGATCAGAATCTTCACGCCCAGCTTTTTGTTCTTCTCCAAAAGCAAAACACGCAGGTTTCGACTCGCCGCGCTCGTCGCCGCCATCAAACCGGCCGCTCCGGCACCGATGATGATCAGATCGTACTTGGGGGAAGAATCGGGCAAAGAGAAGACAATCGGTAGAAATATGAGTCGTGCTGAGGACACATTTTGGGTTTCTTACCTCCAAAGATCAATGGCTTAATCAACGGCGGAAGGCTCAACTTACCGAATCTCAAGATTCTGTACGAACAACGACCGTCGACCGTGTGTCGGGATCGATATATATTCAACGCTATTCAATGCGGCCTCGCGCGAATCTGAGGATGGGCAGAGTCGCATTTTTTGACTACCGAAAAAAAAGAGATGACAAAACATTATGGCTGATGATACCTTGCTGCTGTCCGATCAATTGAAGGCTGACCCACGTTTGGCTCAGGCCAAAAAGTTGATCCTTGAAGCCGTCGCTGACCATCAAAAGACGATGCAGTCGGTGCGCCCGCCACGCACGGAATTGAAGCAGTCTTACGAGGCGATGCTGGAGAAATTTGGCAGCCTTCGCAACGGCAGCCTCTTCTTCCCGTACCTTTCAAGTGGCATTGGCAACGGACCGTTTGTGGAACTGGCCGACGGAAGTGTGAAGTTGGACATGATCACCGGCATCGGTGTGCATGGCTATGGGCACAGCCATCCGCTGTTGGTGGAAGCGGCGATTGATACGGCGGTCTCGGACACGGTGATGCAAGGTAATCTTCAACAGAACACCGAAAGCTATGAGTTGTGTGAGCTGTTGGTGAATTTGGCCAATGAGACCGGCGGCGCATTCAAACATTGTTTCCTGACTACCAGCGGTGCGATGGCCAACGAAAACAGTTTGAAGATCGCCTTTCAAAAAAATCATCCCGCCAATCGCGTGATCGCGTTCAGTCATTGCTTTGCCGGACGCACGCTGGCGCTGGCTCAAGTCACCGACAAAGCCAAGTATCGCGTGGGTTTGCCGGATACGATAGCCGTTGATTACCTGCCGTTTTTCAAACACGACGATCCGCAGCGCAGCACTGAAATCGCGGTCAGCCACCTCAAGTATTTGCTTGATCGCCATCCAGGGAAATACGCCGCACTATGGATGGAGTTGATTCAAGGCGAAGGTGGTTACTATCCTGGCGACGTGAATTTCTTCAAGGCGCTGATTGAAGTCGCCAAGGAAGCCGGCGTCTGTACGATCGCCGATGAAGTGCAAACGTTCTGCCGCACGACGCGCCCTTACGCGTTTCAACACTTTGGCTTGGATAAATTGGTCGATGTGGTGACGATTGGAAAGATCTCGCAGGTCTGCGCGACTCTGTTCACCGACGAGTACAAGTTTCAGCCAGGCCTGATCAGCCAGACCTTCACCGGCAGCACGATGGCGATCAATTCGGCGCTGGCGATCGTGAATGGTTTGGTCAAGCAAGGAAACTTTGGCGAAGGCGGTCGCAATCAAACGCTGCACGACTATTTCGTCAAAGGGATCCAAAAGGTTGGCGAGAAATATCCCGGTTCGATCGCCGGCCCGCATGGACTTGGCGGAATGGTCGCGCTGACGCCCTTCGATGGCACGCCCGAGGTTGCCAGCGAAATGGCGAAGCGTTTGTTTGATGCGGGGCTGATGTCGTTCATGGCGGGAGGAGATCCCGCGCGACTGCGTTTCCTAATGCCCATCGGATGTGTGACACATGATCATCTCGATTTGGCTTGCCAGATTCTTGAACGCGTCGTTGGCGAGATGGCGGAAGCAGCAACGGCGTAGTTTCAAGAGTGATCGAACCGGACGGCTTGCGCCGGTACCGCTACAATGGTAGCGGTAGGGGCGCGAGCCCTCCGGTTTCACCAATACGCTTAATGCAAACCCACGAAAGCTGCTGATGATTGTGCGCTCTGTTCGCTCAGATGATCTCGATCCGCTGTTCGAGTTGATTCAAAAGTCTGAATTTGGTTTGACGACGCTGAAGGTTTCGAAAGATGTCTTGGCAACGCGGATAGAAGAATCCGTTTTCGCGTTCTCTCGAAAAAGTACTAAGCGCGGCGGACATCCCTACGTTTTCGTGATGGAGGATAGCGCGTCTCAAGAGATTGTCGGGACGAGTGCGATCTATTCAAAAGTTGGCGGATTCGAACCCCTTTATTCTTACGAGATCAAGCCCTCAGTCCATCGGTCGGAGGACCTGGACGTACACAAGGAGATCGCAACTTTACATCTGCACGAAGAGCATGATGGCCCAACAGAGATCGGCAGCATTTTCCTATTGCCTGCTTTCTGGGGGCAAGGCCACGGAAGCTTGCTGAGCAAGTCTCGGTTTTTGTTCATGGCTCAGTTTTCAAATCTATTCGAAAAAGAAGTCATCGCTGAGATGCGCGGCGTCGTCGACAGTAGCGGGAAATCACCATTGTGGGCAGCGTTGGGTTCGTACTTTTTCCAGATGGATTTCCCCAAGGCTGAAACGTTGACTTCGAAGTCGAAGAAATTCATCGCCGAACTGATGCCGCGCCATCCGATTTACATTCCCTTGCTGCCTCTGGATGCGCAGGAAGTCATCGGCAAAGTTCACGATTTGACAAAGCCCGCGCTCGCGCTGCTTGAGAAGGAAGGATTTGAGTTCCGCCAACGGGTGGATATTTTTGATGGTGGTCCCACGGTACACTGCGCTCTATCAGAGATTCGAACAGTTCGAACCAGCCAGGTGGCAAAGGTTGCAGCGGTTAAGGACATCGGCGGCGACGCCCCGAAATATCTGTTGTCGAATTGTTCAATGGATTTTCGCTGTTGCAATGGCCGGGCGATCGTTGACAGGCAAGATGTGACGTTATCTCCGGCGGTCGCGCGAAATCTGTCGGTGGGAGTTGGTGACACGATTCGCTGGTCAAATTGACTTGAATTAGCTTCGGACCCTTGCAGTGTTGCTGGCAGATAAAAAACTGCCCCACAACTTCGTAGCCGGTTATAATGCAGCTCGGACCAACCATGACTTTGTAAAATGCGAAAGATCGTAGGGCCGGTTCCCACCGGCCGCGCCCCGCCATTACCTAGAAAGAAACAGATGAAAAGCGCAGGCCAGAGAAAATTCTAAACCACAGAGGGCACAGAGATCACGGAGACATTGACCGCCGGTACTCTGTGATCTCTGTGCCCTCTGTGGTTAAATCTCTTATCGCTCCCCAATGACCAGATGCAGCCAAGAAATGAGTTCATAGGGCCGGTTCCCACTGGCCGCGCCCCGTCATTACCTCAAAAGGCCGGTGGGAACCGGCCCTACGAGTAACGGTGAATTAATAAAGTCTCGGAAAAACGAAAAGAAATTTCAAAGGTGACCGACGTGTCAGAGAAGATTGTTTCCAGTATCAGTTCACCAGCTTTAAAGTCGCTGTGCGCAGATATCGCGGCTGTCAGTCGGCAACAGAAGGCGTGGACCGTCAACGATTGGCCCCAAAAGCAACTTGAACTGTTGGCCGATGCTGGAGTCTACCGTTGGTTTGTAAGTGAAGAACAAGGTGGTTTCGGCTGGACGGCGGATGACATCGCGCGCGGCTACATCGAATTGGGAGCCGCCTGTTTGACATCGACGTTTATCGTGACGCAGCGCGTGGCGGCGCTCAAAAGAATCGCATCGAGCCAAAATGCGTCATTGGTTGATCGTGTCTTGCCTGTCTTACTGGACGGCACGAAACCCAGCACCGTCGGCATCTCGCATTTGACCACCAGCCGGCGGCATCTGAAGCAACCGATTCTCTCGGTGCAGCGTGACGGCGCGGACATGATTGCCAATGGTATGGCACCTTGGGTCACCGGTGGAGCGGGCGCTGATTCCCTATTGTTGGGTGGCGTGTTGGAGGATGGTGAAGAGATCTTGTTCATGGTGCCAACGACCGCTGAAGGGATCGGAATCGAGCCCGGTTTTGATCTGGTGGCGCTTTCGGCCAGCCACACAGGCGTTGTGAAGTGCAACGGTGTTCGTGTTTCTCCCGAAATGATTGTTGCTGGTCCCAAGGAATCAGTTTTAGCCAGCGGCAAAGGCGGTGGAGCTGGAAGCGTACAAACGTCTGCATTGGCGTTAGGGTTGGCGAAATCGGCAATTGATTTTATCGAACGCGAATCAGAGAAACGGTCCGATTTGAAATCGACTCACGATTCGTTGCAACAACAATTCGATCTAATCGCCGAAGAAACGTTTGCTGTTGCCGCCGGAGAGAAAGCCCACACCGGCGAACTACGCGCCGACGCCAACAGCCTTGTCATGCGTTCGACTCAGGCAGCCATGATCGCCGCCAAAGGGGCCGGGTTTGTAGAAGGCCATCCTGTCGGACGCTGGTGCCGCGAAGCGCTATTCTTTTTAGTGTGGAGCTGCCCGCAATCAGTGGCCGAAGCGAATTTGTGCGGCTTGGTCGAAGTCGGAAGCTAAATTTCAACATGCATCACGCCGCCGACTTCGTCGAAGTGACCGATCTTTAGCAGCCGTCCGTTAGAGCCCGGCATTTCAGCTACGAACGCCGGATCGCAAACGGCAACCGATACTGTCGTCGCGACGTAAGCCGACGCGATCTGGTAGGCCAGCAGCGAGAACGTTGCAAACCATGGCAGAGTTTGCGCTGATGCCAACAAGAACAGCTTACGATCAAGGTTAGTCAGCTCTTGCTCTTCGACGTAATGTTCAATGACGTCTTCGCGCTTGGGCGGCTCGGTAAGGCCAATGACTTCGTCGAAAGTGATTTCGTCACAACGGTATCCGTTGTGAAACTTCACCGCCTCCATGGCGCGTCTGCGCCGTTCGAACTCGAGCTGCGCGTGATAGGCCGCGATCTCTCGTTTCTTTCGATTGAAAACGAACTCGATGATCGCGCGCGGAACGGAGAGCACGCCGTCGAGTGCACCGACGGCAACATGGCGAAGTAGATGCGGCAAGTACCTGCGTCGGTATTCGGTAAACACAGCCTCTTGAATTTCAGTGATCGCAGCGTCGAGCTCTTCCGCGGTCGTGAAAATTAAGTCATCGCCAACTTCAATGCAAAGCGGTTTGAGGTAATAGACTTTGACGCCGCGTTTCTTGCCGGGGCCTGCCAAAAATTCGTCCAATCGAGTTTGCACGCAAGCGGGGATCTCTTCCTCGATTTTGTCAAAATTCTCTTGTTCTGTAACGGTGACGAACAGTTTTCCTTGCGGCAATCGAATCGATGCCTTGGGCAACTCAAACTCGCGGACTTGAGTGAATTTGTTGCGGTGTTGTCGGGACACCGCGTCCCAGCACTTTTTCTTCGTCGTTAAGGGACCGAATCGATTTAGCATCGAAATGGCAAGGTCTTTATTGCTGTCGTTGGGGGGGACCCAGATCGGTTTGCCAACCCACCTGCCGAAGAGTTCGAGGTCCTGTTTGGGCGTGTGGGGTTGGGGGCGATTCGCAAAACGGTCCGTTGATTGGATGGATTTGCGATTGCCGGGTGTTGCAACGGCCTTTTTCTTGCCTGCGTTTAACGTGCGTTTTTTCTCGATCGTTTTCGTATTCAAAGTTCACTCTCCATTGAAATTCGGGGTTTAAACGAATCTTCGATAGCGAGCTACTGTTATTGCAGAAATTGCGATTGGTTTCCAGAAAATTTTGGGGCGTTTATGAAATAGTAGCGCAAATCCGTTGCCGACATCAGCTTGCACCGGCAGTAAGCACTGTAAAAAGTAAGGCTACCAACCCGGCGGGTAGGTAGCCTTGAAATCAAGAGCGTAAGTTTGGATCAGCAAGGGAACCATCGCTAGATCGGGGAGTCGGTCTGATGAGGCTTCGTATTTTCGGACGGCTTATCAAGCACGCTGACGAAGTTGTCGAACTCTAGCAATATTTCTGCGATCTGCGATTCCAACTGCTCTAATTGCCCAGCGCGGCCTGCTGCTTCAATTTCGACTGCGATGGCGTTGATTCTGTCGGCCTGCACGGTTCCGGATGTTCCTTTCAAACGATGTGCTACTTCGCAAGCCTGTTCGGCATCACGTTGATTCAAACACCCCAGCAAATCTGCGCGGAACTCAGGTAGCGCGGAAGCAAATTGTTCGGCGAGACTGAGAACGAACTCTCTATCATCGAACTGGCCTAAGAGTTTCTCAAGATTAAACACTGCTTTTTGAGAGTGGGATGTGGGAGCATCGGATTCCGCGTTTGGAGAAGATGCATTTGTATGCGTGCGCACTTTCTCCAAAAAATCTTCGATTTCGTAGGGTTTGGTCAAGTAGTCGTCCATTCCCGCTTCGAGACATTTTTCTAGGTCACCGATGAGCGCATTGGCGGTCAGCGCAATCACGGGGATTTTTTCGATCGTCCCTGCTTCGGTCATTTCTCGAATTGTTCTGGCAGCTTCAAAACCGTCCATCACGGGCATGTTGCAGTCCATAAAGATTGCATCGAATTTGTCATCGATCTCTAACGTCTCAATGCCAAGCCGACCATTTTCACGGACGACAGCTTGGATGCCAGCGATGCGGCAGATTTCTTTAGCGAACATCTGGTTGACGTCATTGTCCTCGCAGATCAAAACTCGTAGAGCGCGGTCTGGCAGCGTCATCGGAGTGATGTGATTAGCCTCTTGAGTAGGGTCATGTTTCCCTAGAGAGTCAACGGGTTGCAAGAAACGCGATTGCGTAAATGGTTTGAATATCGGTTTAGCGATTCCTTTGCGTTTCCATTCCCTCGGGTCGATAGTACAGCAAGCGGGCACGACAGGAATTACGAGCGGAGCATTTTCAGCGGACCATGCGTACTGCCGGTCAATAAATTCGCGAACGGACTCCCAATCTCCTTTGTTATTCAAAAGGACAATGTCAATTTCGTCTTCCAGTAATATGTCCGTTTCTCTATGAAAGGATGCCTCAACTTGATAGGCATCAAACATCTGGCGGAGGATTTTGGCAATCGCTACACTCATTCCAACGACGGCGACGCGTTTTTTGGTGGCAACAATCTCGTTCGTGTTTTCTTCGCCAGTGTCTTCTTCGTCGGCGAAGGGAAGCCGAACATCGACAATAAAATCACTGCCTCTGCCTACTACGCTTTTGGCGTGAATATCGCCATCCATAAGTTCTACGATTTGCTTGCAAATCGTAAGCCCTAGTCCGGTGCCGCCGAATTCACGAGTGGTTGAAGAATCGAATTGCTCGAAGGCTTCAAACAGCCCTGCAACTCGATCTTTGGGGATACCGATTCCCGTATCCGAAAAAACAAATCGAACGTCAGCATACTGATCCGTGACTTCGGCGCATTTTGCGGTGACAGTGATGCTGCCCTCAGTCGTGAACTTGACTGCATTGCCAAGCAAGTTAAACATCACCTGCCGCAATCGGTTGCAATCTACCATAACACTTCGGCTGAGGCGTGGGTCAATGAAGCTGGCCAGATCTACGTGCCGCGTCCCTTGTTGAAGGCTTGTTGCCCGGACAATGTTGTCGATAAAAGGGATTAGCTTCGTAGGCTGCGGTTCCAGTTCCAGTTTGCCGGCTTCCATTTTGGAGAAATCAAGCACGTCACCAATTACCGTCCGCAAGGTTTGGCCGCTGGATCGGCATGCTGCAAGGTAGTCTGCCTGAGTTGGTGTCAAATCGGTGCTCTCAAGAAGTTGCGTCATACCCATAACGCCATTGATAGGTGTTCGCAGTTCGTGACTGATCGAAGCCACAAATTTGCTTTTTGCCGCGTTGGCTTTGATGGCTTCGTCGCGCGCTTCCTTCAATTCGCTTTCGTGTCGGTTTCTGGCGGTAACATCCGGGAAGACCGCGATATAGGTCGCTTTCTCCGGATTATCAGACGCTTTCAAATTGCGGCAGCGAACTTCAACATCCAACATTCTCTTATCTTGAGTCTGAAACTTGGTCGGGAAAAAAGCGACCTCATTAAGGTTCATCGTTTTAAGCAGCATATCCTTAATTTGCATTACCGAAGCTTGTTTATCAAGATCCGGAATATTCATTGTGCGCAGTTCGTCTTTTGAGTACCCCGTTATATCCGCAGCCACTTGATTGGCGTCGATGATCCGAAGGTTTCCGTTGAGAACGATAATCGGGCAACCTGCGTTATCAAAAATAGCCTCAAAACGTTTTTGCTGGTCGACTTTTCCTCTCAGTAGTTTGATCCACAGCGCCGAAAGGGAGCAAATCAACAACAATGCCCCTAAACCAATCGCGAAGATCCGCGATAGAGATGTCTTCCGCTGGACCAATTGCGCGTCACTGGCACAAACCACATTAAGCTGGAGGTCGTACTGAGTGTCTCTTTTAGTCACACCAGTAATCTTGACCTTTTTCGCAATGCTGGGGTCGAGGGAGGAAAGCGAGTCGATCGAATCATCTTGGAAATTCACAGCGATAGTCGAATCTCCTTCTTTTAGGATCAAGTGCGGTCGTCCATCGCGATCTTCGATACGTAGCGGTTCTCCCTCTACGGCAATGCGTCGGTTGGCTTTAAACGTTTTGATGGCTTGTTTGATGGAAACTGGATCCGGTTGCGATAGCTCAGCGACACCGAGATCACGAAAGTAGTCAACTTCGAATTGCGGTTGTCCGATTCGGTTGGTTGTCTTTTCGCCGCCTATTCTTATTAACATTCCCGGATACAGGTTGTCTTTTATTTGCAGGTTCAACCGCAAGCAACTACTCCTGTCACACACGACGATGCTAGGTGGTTGGGAATCCTCAACCAAACAGATCTGTGCAAAAGTAAGAAAACGGCCATCAGGGAAGCTGCTTTTCTCCAGATGCGATAGCCCAACCATGCGCGTCGCAGTGGAATCAGCAAGTTTCTCTTTTGGAGTAATGATCTTGAGGTCGTCAGAAGAATTACAAAGTACCTTATAGGCAACGATTTTGTTTTCTAGTTTTCCTGGCTCTCGAAAGGCTCCGCCTGCCATCTGCAGCCCAAGCACACCGGTGCACTGTACTCGGCTTCCGACTAGTTCGGAGACGTTGGGGAGTACGATTCCATCGGAGTGCTGAATTTGGATTCGAACGTCTTTGCCAGAATCGGTCTTCGAGAAAAGAATTGTATTGGTCACACCGACGCGTGTTTGCAGAACGTCAAATTCGAACGTCAAATATCGGCAATCGTGTTCCACTCCGATTTCAGAGATCTTTTTTGCAGCCGGCAGTTTTCCTTCTCCAATCACTGTGACCACCGGTTCAGAGATGATTGGCAATAGATCTCCTTTATTCAGGCGACCCACAACACGCACTTGATGACCGGGCCTAACGTGGCTCATTTCAGGTCGATAGACAAAGATCGCGTCATCGTCCTTTTGAACGAAAATGAATTCGCGCTCGTCGCAAACATAGGTGACGGTCGCTTCAAAGTCGACCGACGACCCAAAATCTTTATTGAACGATACAGCACGAATAGAACGTAGCGCGGTGTAGTCAGCCAGCTGGGCATCAGCGACTGTTGTGTTGCCAAGCACGAAGCTCAAGATTACCGTCATCAAACACAGTGTTATAAAACGGGAATAGATTTTCAGGTCGCTACGATGATGTTTTGAAGACGAAACAGCTAGAGATTTTGAGGGAAGGAAGCGCTGTTTTGATTTTGGATGGTTCATAATTTCGAACTCAAACTCGATTTGAAGCAGTTTCGATGAGGCAGAAAGCCTAGACTTTGAAAGGTAGAAAAGGGGAAGTCGTAAAATAAGATATAGGTCTCGAATTTGCGCCCAATAATCTTCCGCACGAAAGTAATTTGAAGTTTTTGTCCAACGACGCACGCGGGTCGGGTCTAGCCGGTTATTTGGAATATGCGGAGCCAATTCAGTCAAAAGATTCGTGAATCCTGTAGGGCTGACTACAGAAGCGCGCAACGCCATTTCGCAGGCGAATCGCAGCTCTAAGAGCTGAAGGGGTGGCGAATCCGAATCGTGCTTGATGAAGATGAGCTTCGAAAGGGACTTGAAGGACGAAGCTGAGTTTTTGTGGCGCTAAAGGAATCCAAAATCAGCGCGTAAAAAAGGAGCGTGCGTCGTGCCGTTTTTCTTTTCTAAGGTCGCTCCACCGTTTTGTCGTGGTCGTCCCGAAACGCTGAGTCTGCGGTTTCAATTAGATGTTGGAATCGGTACATTTTTTCTGGTGAACAAATGACAGTAATGTGGCCTGCAACGGGTGTCTCGGCATCACCGCTGTACGGCTCCATCGTAAGCCAAGCGTTCGCTCCTCGAACGCTTCGAAGCCGTGTAAAGAGTCGTCGCGCTTCTTGCGAATCAACGCTGAGTTTTTTGAGAGTGAACTTGCGCTGCTCGTACCGGCCCAACCGAGCCAGCTCTTTGATATGTCCTTCAAAAGAGCCAACGTACCAGACGCTAGCCCCCGAATCTGTGTGGTCGAGGGCCCATTCGTGATAGTGGCAAATAAGAGTATTGCGGCTGGCCAAAAGAACTGCCGCCAGCATCACTAGCGCGAGCATGAATCGAATGCTGAGTCTGAATCGGAGGTTCTTCGGCATGCCTGTTTTGGCGGAATAGCGGATTAGTTAAATGCACCGGCAGTTGCCGTTGCCAATCTAGAGGCTGATCGACATGAATCATTGTAGACTGAGAAAAACAGTCGTACGACCGAGCATCGGTCTGTACGATGACCGTTGCCGGTAGTTTGAGGATAGGATTCACAAGCAGGACGAACGGGTTGGAAATCCGAGCTAAGTGCATGGGTTAGTAAGACTGGCTGCTGGTAAGACGTTGTGGTGTGAGCGGGAAAAGAGAACGTCGTGGCTTGGATCAGCTACAACCTTGGGTCAGCTACAACCGGCATTTTCGTCAAAATGGCGAATTGTTGCTCTCGCTGCCGACGTGGCATTACCCTGGCGCGCTTGAGCAGCGGGGGTTTGGCGGCCCCAAAGCCATGGCCAAGCAGTTAAACGATATTGTGAATCTGCTGAAAATGTGTGAGGTTTCGCGATCCTCGGCACACCAGCGGAACGGGTTAACTAAAATAGTTTCTCAAGACGCACGTTTTCAACACGGACCTGCCAGCGTCTTCTGATCACGAACATGTCGCCGATTTTCCCCTCACCCCAAATCTTGAGACTCGAAATGACCATTTTCAAAACACTTGGCACAGTACTAATTTGCATCTGCCTGAGTTTTTCTTTGGGATCATATTCTTCCGCCCAGCAGTTTTTCACTCCCTCACAAAACCGTCGACCCGTCCAACCGGTTCAGCAACGTAGAGTTGTGCCAAGCCAACCAGTTCAGCAACGCAGAGTTGTGCGGAGTCAAACCGATTCTCAATTTTTTCATCCAGGGCAGACAAATCAAGGACGTATCGTTCGCACGCCATCGCGCTTTCAGATCCCGAGCGTTGCTAAGCCAGTTCCGACACGGGCTCCCAAATCTGCCAGAACCACGGCTGATTCAGTTTCAATAGGGTTGGCTCGCGCAAAGATCGCGGAGTTGAACGATGAAATCGAAGACCTTAAGAAGCTAAATACCGAACTCAAATCTGGTGAAAAGCAAAATAAATATCTCAAAGACGCTCAATCGAAGATCGTGAAATTAAACGGTGAGATCAAAGATCTTAAGGAGCTTAATACGAAGCTCAAATCTTCTAAGGCAGACAACGAAAAACTCAAAGACGCTCAATCGAAGATTTCGTTGTTAAGTAGTGAAATCAAAGAGCTGAAGGAACTCAATGCCGATCTCAAATCATCTAAAACAGACGGTAAGAAACTCGAGGAAGCTCAATCGAAAATCGCAGAGTTAAACAAGAGCCTTGACGACCTAAAGGCGAAGCAGACCAAAAACCCAACCGCTGACGCAACCGAAGTTGAATCGACGAAGCTAAGTGATGCCAACGCGCAGTTGAAAACCGAAACAGAGCGACTCAAAAATGCCAACAAAGCGATGACGGATGAGCTTGTTGAACTTAGGGAACAACTAAAGGATTCCTCCGATAGAATGTCGGAGAACGTTGGCGCTCGAAAGAATCAAATTCAAAAGCTCGAGTCCGAGATTGAGGCGGCGGTCGAGAAAAACGAAACGTTGACAGGTCAAATAGATACGTTGAAGCAAGAAAACGCTGAACTGAAAAAGATCGCAGATTCTGGTGAGATGCTGAAATCGGAACTGAATGCCTCGACATCACGGCTTCCCAAACTCGAAACGAAAATTCAGTCGCTAACGACTCAAAACGATAAATTCAAAGCGCTAAATCAAGAGCTTTCTGAAGCAAAGAAAAAGCTGGAGGCCGATGTCGCGGCGGTGCGCGAGAAATCGGATTCGATACAATCGCAGTATAAGACTGCTGCCAAAGAGAGCGCGCAGCTGAGTGATCGTGTCAAAGAACTTTCAACACAGAATAAGGAATATCTGAGTTCGAACGACAAGTTCAAGGAACTGAATCAAGAGCTCACGAAAACCAACGAAAAGTTGGAAGCCGATATCGTTGCGGTGCGTGAGAAATCAGATTCGATGCAAGCGCAGCAAAAAGTTGCTGCCAAGGAAAACGAAGCCCTTAGTGATCGTGTCGCTGAGCTTTCATCGAAGATGAAAGAGTACAAAGAGCTTGCCAAAACAAACGAGAAGCTACGGGGCGATGTCGATGCGGCGCGCGAGAAATCAGATGCGCTGCAGGCTAAGTATCAGACTTTTACAAAAGAAAAGGAAGTCCTTAGTAAACGTGTCGCGGAACTTTATTCGCAGAACGAAAAGTATCTAAGGAAAATCAATTTGCTGAATTTGAAAACAGGAACGAAAAAGGCTGAACCTCAAAAAGAAGACTTTGATCAAATTCCAACTACCGCCACAGGCACGAAAACCGCCGAAGAGAGTCTGCTGATTGCCGAACTTGGCAAAGATAATGCGACTCAGGAAAGTGCCAGTACATTGCTGCTGGGAGAAACCCCGGTTCAAACAACAGAAATTGAACCGCTTGAAGAAACGAATCAATCTCCCGTCACACCCGTGGCAGATGTAAAGGACGCTACTGGCTGGGGGCAAGACGTGTATGTTTGGCTCGTACCGCTTCTGGTGATGCTGTTTGCCATTGGAATCTTCTCTTTGTTCAGAGAAGACTACTCAAGGAAGTCTAAGTAAAGAGATTAAGGCAAAAGGGGGCTTTGTGCGGGTTTCAAATCTGAACCCCGTGCGTGCAGAACGTCGCGGTTAATTCTCATCTCACTCTCATCGCCATCAATTGGACTCGCCCCCGCTATCTGCGCTCATGTCGCCGTCAAATTCGCATCCTGCCAAGCACAAAACGGACGAGTCCATTTCGGTGATCAAAATAGCCGACAGAGGTGTGTGCCCAATGGCTCTCGCTTCGGTCCGCGGGGCCCCAAAGTGCTTTCGAGGACACATGCGACCATACGAAGAACCGTTATTCCAATGAATTGTTTGCGGCGACATATGCCTGACACATCTGATTGCCTTTTTGTGCGTTCACTTGTGTTGGGTTGATTCCCATGGGCGTTAGAACGCAACTGGTCTTTACAGGTAAAGAGCCTCGCAGTACCGCACGTTTTACTTGATTTCGTCTGGTTTTTCAGCGTGAAATGATTAGTCTAAGTAATTCTCAAGCGATTCCCTGCGCGAGGCCTGATGCCTGCCTTACCTTGCCCAAAACCATGATTACCCACCAACAAAATCTCGTTAGCGCTGAAGCGGCCAAATCGTTTCAAAAATTGCTCGATGGCGTCGATTCGTCTGCGCCGCTTCCCTCAAATTTCAAAGGGCTGGACCGCTCCGATGAAACTTCAGTTGTGCGACAAAAAATTGAAGACGCAAGTTACGCACAAGTTCGAAGCGGCGTGCTGGATGCGGAAGTAAATGAAGATACGCTCGTCCAGTTGGCTTGGGCGGTGCTGTTGGGCCGCTATGGAGCTGGACGAGACGTCGTATTCGGCGGAAGCGCGTCTGTAAGTGGCGAAGAATTGAAGGGCTTTAGCAACCTTGACGAACCGTGCAGCATCATCGGGCCGATTGTGGCTAAAGTCGACCCGGACCAAACGGTGCTGGACGCACTGCAAGGGTTGCGCGTTGGGCAGTTGACGATGGCCCGAGCCCGCGCGACTGCAATGACGGAAAATCAGTCACCTGTGACAGACTTGTTCCAAACCTATGTCGCCTATGATGGCGACCGATTCGATTCCGACCGATTCGCTTCCGAGCGATCCAAAAACGGTGGTTTGAATTCAAATGCGCCTTTGGATTATCCGTTGAGCTTGCTGATTGAGGATGATGGAATTGCGCTTTCGGTCACTCTCAGCTATGACACGGGACTGTACGACTTAAACGCGGGCACTCAGTTACTGGAGGATTACTGTCATATTCTGGTCGAACTGACAAGAGATATGAACCAGCCGCTACTTGAACTGGACGTGCTTCGGCCGAGCACGCGGGAAAGATTGATCGACCAGCAATGCTCACGCGAGCAAGTGCCTGCGCGGCCCATGGCGTTGACGCGCATCATGAGCCACTGCGATGCGCGCCCAAATGATTTGGCGGTTAGTGATTTTCATGGTTCGAGTGTGACCTATGGCGAACTGGGACAACGCGTTAAGCAGCTCGCCCAGACGCTGCACGGCTACGGTGTTCGTGAAGGTGATATCGTTGCCATTCACTTACAACGCAGCATTGAAGCGATCGTGAGCATGTTGGCCACGCACGCCGCAGGCGCCGCTTTTCTGCCGTTGGAGGTAAACAGCCCTGCCGATCGGCGGATCTATATGCTCGAAGATGCGCGCGTGCGACTTATCCTGATGGACGGCACGGCAGATTTTGATACCGATGTCCAAAAGCTGCGAGTTGATCAGGAGCTGGATGCCCGTTTGAAAAGTTCCCCTGAAGAATTGCCGTCAGATCCGGCACCACCGGAGGGTTTGGCGTACGTTATTTACACCTCAGGTTCCACGGGCAAACCCAAAGGAGTTTGCATTGAACACCGCGCGCTGACCAACCACATTGTGGAGTCCGCAGCGCTGTATGATGTTTCTCCGCAGGACCGATGGCTTCAATTTTCGTCTCTTTCGTTTGATACGGCGATGGAGGACATCTTTGCGTCTCTGGCCGAAGGTGCCAGTTTATGGTTGCGCTCCGACGATATGATCACCAGCGCGCGAGTCTTCTTTGAAGCCCTGCGTGAAACGAACCAGACGATTGTTTCGCTGACTACAGCATTTTGGCACCAACTGGTACATGCGCAGTTGACTTGGCCTGAGTCGATACGAATGGTAGTCGTCGGTGGCGAACGCGTTGATCCGGGATTGCACGCCAACTTTCGCGATTTGGTCAATGACCACGTTTGCTTTGTCAACAGCTATGGCCCAACCGAAGCCACCGTCGCGTGTACCGCTTACGTCGATCGTGAAGGGGACCACGATTCAACCATGCTTCCGATCGGCCGGCCTATCGGCGGTGCTTCATGTTTTGTCTTGGACGAAAATCTGGTTCCAGTGCCTCCCGGGGTGACGGGCCAGTTATACGTTGGCGGTGCTGGTTTGGCGCGAGGTTACTTGTACAGGGAATCCTTGACCGCCGAGAAATTTATAGCTCACCCATTTCGCTCCAACGCGCGTCTTTACGCCACCGGCGATTTGGTGCGCCACACGGCTAAGGGAAACCTTGTCTACATGGACCGCATCGACAATCAGGTGAAAGTCCAAGGCTTTCGTGTGGAGCTTGGTGAAATTGAGACGCGCCTACGAAGTCACCAATCGGTGGAAGAGGTGGTAGTGCTTCCGGTAAGTCGTGGCGGATCAACGCGGCTGGTGGCATTTGTGCAATCTCGTGCTCAGGAGTGCGTTGATGAAAAAGCGCTACAAGAATTTGTGGGCGACGCGCTGCCAGCGTACATGGTGCCGCGCCGGATTGAAGTCCTACCTGCGCTGCCGCAAACCCCAGCAGGAAAAGTCGACCGACGAGCGCTCACTGCAATGAGTGCCGAATTGTCCAAGCAAACCACTCAAAACCCTACGGTGGAGGTTAATGACCCACTACACCGGAAACTGCTGAGTATCTGGTCGGAAATGCTCAACGAACCAATTTCAGACCCGAGGGCGGATTTTTTCGAGGTCGGTGGTGACTCGCTTTTGGCAGTGCGCCTGTTTGTTGAAATTGAACGCACACTTCAAGTCCAGTGTAACCCTCACAAATTCTTCAATGATCCCACGGTCGAAGCACTCGCGAAACTTATTCGAAGTAACGACACGATTGATTTCAAAGCTCCTCTGCTGCCCCTTGCTAAAGAACCAGCAGATGTCCGACCGCTGTTCTTTGCGCCGACGGTAAGCGGACAGGTTACAGATTATTTCCATCTGTCCGAATTGCTCAAAGGCGTCGTGCCGATGTATGGTTTGCAGATGCGGGGGCTGCGTGATGGAGAGAAGATTCACGACACCCTACGCGACGCCGCCGAATTTTACATCGATCGCATGCGCGAGATTCAACCTGAAGGGCCCTATAGTTTGGCCGGCTACTCGGCCGGTGGTACGGTTTGCCTGGCGATCGCCGAAGCGCTTCACGAACAGGGCGAAACGACGGATCTGCTGCTGATGCTCGACGCGGTTCCCGGCGGCATCAAAATCGCGTCACCCTTTAGCAGTCCTCGCAGGCTATGGCGTCTTGGTCGCACAGCCATTGACCGAGTCAAGGAGCTGTTCGAAGAAGAGCACTTTTTGCGGAATCTGATCAGTCGCGGCAAGCCTGTGGTGCAACGTCTCTGGGCTAAAATCTGGCCTTCAGCCCAAGCCCCCATCATCCAAGTGGAAGATCTCTTCATGCGAGCGGGCATGAGTACGCTAACGCCTGAAGAGTCCGCTCGAATGCAAGCTCATCTGGAAACCACGATTGATTTTCAGCCTCGCCTTGCTCCGCTGAACGTAGTTCTGGTCCGAAGCAGCCATGATCCATTCCAAGGCCCTTTCGAGCTTGATCTGGGCTGGAAGCAGGCCATCACCGGTAGCACGCTCGTCGAGGTTGTCCCGCTGCGGCATCATGACTTTTTGAACAAGAACCACATTGGGCTCGTAGCTGAGATTATGAAAACCCATCTCAACGCCCGTACCTAAAAACGCCTAGTGCAGCGCTGCGACTTAATTTTTGGGTAAGCGGGTAAGGCGGAGGCATTGTTATGTTTGCCTCCGTCCTCCCCGTTGTCGCGATGAGGTTAATTCCTCATATTTACCGGCGTGCGGCTTTCCCGCACCGGGCGACCCCCGATGTATTGCCTCTCGCCTTGGTAA
>CALDEW010000326.1 GCA_937942355.1 uncultured Pirellulaceae bacterium
GGTAGAGGAGGGGCAGGACTCGTTGCCTCATCCACTACCTCCAACCCCAAATCTAAGGCGGAACATGGCACTAATTTTCGTAATTCTTGCCCTGCCAAGAATCGCGACGCTCGAATTCATCACCAATTGCCTTGAGCACGGCCGGCTTATCAAGGCACCACTGGGGCCCTACAAAGTAATCGCCAGGTGCCTCGCCGCTGATACGTTCGACCACCATCTGAGGAGGAATCCGTTCCAGGAAATCTACCAGCGTTGAAATGTATTCGTCACGTTCCATCAACGTCACTTCCCCAGAGCGTACCTGCTGGGCCAACGGCGTATTTTCGACGCAGTAAAGATTGTGGATCTTCACTGCATCCAAATTGGATTTAGCAACCTCAGCTGCCGTCGCCATCATGTCCTCATGGGATTCGCCGGGCAGCCCCAGCATGATGTGAGCACAAATCTCAAAACCGCGCTCCTTGCTTCTTTCCATCGCATCCAAGAACGACTCGTAACTATCAGCGCGATTCATCCACTCCATCGTTTTATCGTGGATGGTTTGCAGACCGTACTCAATGGTCAGCGGGACTTTCGCCGCAAGTTCTTCCAACAGATCCAACACGTCATCGGGCACGCAGTCCTGACGGGTTCCGATGGCCAGCGCGACGACTTCAGGGTGCGATATGGCGCGTTCGAACAGCGGACGGAGAACTTCAACCGGCGCGTAAGTGTTGGTCGCTGGCTGAAAATAAGCCATGAAGTGCTTACATTTATAACGCCGTTTGACTCGCGCAATGCCCTCGTCCAACTGGTCCATAATGTCCTGCTTGGGCAGCCGACGAGACGGACTGAAGCTACGATTGTCACAAAACGTACAACCGCCAATAGCCACCGTGCCGTCAACGTTGGGACAAGTGAAGCCGGCATCGAGGCTGACCCGTTGGACACGGTGTCCATATTGTTGCTTCAAAAAGAAGCTATAGGGGAAATATCGGTGTCCAGCCGCTTTCCAGTCGATATCGTGGCGACTTAGAGCGTGATGAACCGTGGGTGAGTTGCGAGAATTAGTTGACGACACTATGTCTACCGAATAAATTGAAAAGTCCTATCTGGAAGCTATATTTTGTTATTTCCCACGTCATTTGTATACCTCCAAACTTAGAAGTAACTCACAACTATGTACGGCGAACTCATTCCCACCGGCGGCGGCGATCCCATTCCCCTGATGAAAAAACGACTGCGTGTCGGTCGTCGCGAAGGCTGCGACATTATTCTGGATTTCGGCAATGTCTCCGGACACCATTGTTTGTTGGAGATCGAAGAAGGCTACTGGTTCATCCGTGACCTTCGTTCGCGCAACGGCGTTAAGGTCCGAGGCAAGCGCATCATGGTCGGTGTTCGGAAGCGAATCGACCCAGGAACGCCGCTCAAGATCGCCAAAAATGCGTATACGATCGAATATGACCCCAACGAGTTGGGCGCCTACGGCACGCCGCCTCAAGAAGAAGTCGTCGATGATTTCTTCGGCGAATCGCTGCTCTCAAGAGCCGGTCTGAAAAAGGACAAGAAAAAGTAGGCACAAATCAGGGCCGGTTCTCGTCGGCCATTGGGCCATTACCGCCCGCCCCCAATCTCAATGCCAAAATGACAGGCTCGCCACAATCTGATTGCGGCGAGCCTTTTTCGTAGGAAAAAAGCCAATAATCAAGTTCGGCACGCTCCTTGCAACACTATCCGCGGGCCTCGATAGCAGACTGTCCAATCGGCAGACTGCCAGTATATTCAGGGCCTTTTAGCGCAGAATTAAACGATCAACCACGGCATGCCGTCGTGAATAGCTTTATTTAGAGGAGGCCGGTTATGGCACAAGGCGAAAAGATTATTGGAATTGATCTCGGTACGACGAACTCGGTCGTGGCTGTCATGGACGGCAACGAACCAACTGTCATCGCGAACCAAGAAGGCGACCGCACCACACCCAGCGTGATCGCGTTCAACGACAAAGGCGAAACGCTCGTCGGAGCACCGGCGCGTAACCAGCGCGTCACCAACCCGACCCGCACCGTTTACTCGGTCAAGCGTTTCATGGGCCGGCGTCATAGCGAAGTGGCATCCGAAGAGAAGATGGTGCCCTACGGAATTACCGTTGGCGACAATGAGTACGTCGAAGTTGATGTCGATGGCAAGAAGTACACTCCGCAAGAGATTTCAGCCAAAACGCTTCGCAAACTCAAAGAAGCCGCCGAAAGCTATCTCGGTCACAAGGTCAACAAGGCCGTGATCACCGTGCCTGCGTACTTCAACGACGCTCAACGGCAAGCCACAAAAGACGCTGGCCAAATCGCCGGTCTGGAAGTGGCGCGTATCATCAACGAACCTACCGCTGCGGCGATGGCGTACGGTTTGGACAAAAAGCAAAACGAGCAGAAGATCGTTGTCTTCGACCTCGGCGGTGGAACGTTCGACGTTTCGGTGCTGGAACTGAACGATGATGACGGCATGAAGGTTTTCGAAGTGATCAGCACCAGCGGCGACACGCATCTCGGTGGCGACGACTTCGACGATATTTTGATCAACTACGTTGCCGATCAGTTCAAGAAAGACAACGGCGTTGATCTGCGTGACGACACGATGGCGCTTCAGCGTTTGCAAGAGGCTTGTGAGAAAGCGAAGAAGGAACTTTCCAGCGGTCAGCAAACTGATATTAACCTTCCGTTCATCACCGCCGACGCCTCAGGGCCGAAGCACTTGCAGATGAACATCACACGCGCCAAATTTGAAGAGTTGGTCGACGTGTTGGTTGAGCGTTGTAAGAAGCCGGTTGAGCAGGCGCTCAAGGATGCGAAACTTTCCGCCAGCGACATCGACGAAGTTGTCTTGGTGGGTGGTTCGACTCGTATTCCTAAAGTCCAAGCGATGGTCAAAAGCGTTTTTGGCAAAGACCCACATCAAGGTGTTAACCCTGACGAAGTTGTTGCTCTAGGTGCTGCGATTCAAGGTTCCGTTTTGGCGGGCGATCGCAAGGACGTTCTGCTGTTGGATGTCACACCGCTGACCCTTGGTATTGAAACCGAAGGTGGCGTTTTGACAGCACTGGTGGAACGCAATACAACGATTCCAACCGAAAAGAAGCAAGTCTTCAGCACGGCGGCCGACAACCAAACGGCGGTTACGATCCAAGTGTTCCAAGGCGAACGCAAGATGGCGGTCAACAACCGCCTGCTTGGCAAGTTCGACTTGACCGGTATTCCGGCGGCGCGGCGAGGAACTCCGCAGATCGAAGTTAAATTCGACATCGACCAAAACGGTATCCTGAACGTTTCGGCAAAGGACTTGGGAACCGGCAAAGAAGCGAACGTCGAGATCAAGCAGTCTTCTGGATTGTCAGATGAAGAGATCGAAAAGATGAAGCAAGATGCGGAAATGAATGCCGAGGAGGATCGCAAGCAATTCGAACTCGTGACGGCTCGTAATCAAGCAGATTCCATGTGTTACCAGATGGAAAAAACGATCGCTGACAACGAAGACAAGTTGAACGACAGCGACAAGGAACCATTGCAAGCCGCGATCGAAAAGGCGCGTGAAGCAAGCAAAGGTGATGATGTCGATGCGATCAAGACAGCGGTGACGGAGCTGGAACAAGCTTCGCACGCGGTCAGCAAAGCGTTGTACGAAAATGCGGGTGCCGAAGGCGGAGAAGCGGGAGCTGATCAACCTTCTGCAGACGAGACCGCTGATTCAGAGGACGATGCGATCGACGCTGAATTTGAAGTAAAGTCTGAGTAGATTCGTTCTGCTCAACGACGGTGAGAAAATGGCGTGCACTGGCACGCCATTTTTTTTGCGCATTGGGATTTCGTCCAACTTCGGCATGCGATTTGCAAATGAATTTTACATAACAAATACAAGGTGCCAAAGCGAGCACTTCTTTTCAGTATAGGTTCGTCCCATGGAGCAAAACATGTCTTTTCAACCTGATAAGCTTACAACCAAAACGCGCGAAGCAATCGCTGCAGCGCAGCGCGCCGCGTCGTCGCAAGGCCATGTAGAGATTAACTCAATCCATCTGTTACATGCTTTGGTCAACGAACAAACAGGAGTGATTCGTCCACT
>CALDEW010000327.1 GCA_937942355.1 uncultured Pirellulaceae bacterium
CTATCGTTTTCCTCCGATTCAAAGGTGGCCGAGATCGCAATCGGTTTGGGAGTTTGTTTGACTGGCGACGCCAAGTACAACAGCGCCGCGATCCACAGCGCGTGAAAGATGAAGCTAGTCAGAAATGACGAGATTGATCTTCGGTTTCGTTTCAATCGCTCAGACAACCGGCCGTCGGGTGCTTGTTCAGAGATGTACAAGCTGAATTCAGGGGAGGGCGGCGATTGAGTTTCCACCGGCTGCGTCGGGGTCGGAACTGGGACCTTCGGCTTTTTGGCGACCCTTTTTTCTGCGCGGTTAACGTTCAGTCCGGGCGTTTCGGTTCCCATTTTTTTTGGGAAGGAATCGGAATCGGAAGAAACGTTCATGAATACCGTTGTCGCGACTTATCAAAAAATATAGATCCCCCTCTCCCCATAAATTCCGGCGAAAGAGCTTTCCATTGGATCCAACTAAATCCGAATTTATGGGCAGAGGGGGTTGGGGATGAGGGGCAAACGACTCCCGGCTACCTCTTAATTCTAGTTCGGCTTGACCCTCTCAATGGCTAAAAACTATTTACCTAACCGGCACATTCGGAACCGCGTTTGAATCTGCCAGTTTACCTAGCGCCGTGCCGATGAAATGTAGAGAATAAGACCTTTTCTATCTCCGTCGTCGCTGAGCCCACCTATGCCGCTGAGAGCGCAAAAACCCGTTACGCCGCCGGTTTCCAACCCGGCCACCGTGCTCAATGGTTTGGGTGTGACAAGGATCAAGCACGACTTCGACGGGGCCGAGCCATCGGTCGCGGCGGCTGCCAAATCTGCACCTGATCGTCCGGTGCTTCGACTGCATCAACCACGGGATGAATCGGCGGTTCAGTTTTCGGACACCAAGCAACTTCAGCAGATGGGTCGGCACTTGATCCGTTGGCGTACCGAGCTGGAGAATCAGCAAGCTCAATTGAAGTCCGAGCAGTATCACTGGACGCGCCAGATGCAGCTTGAGCATGAACTAATCGCCGACCGCAACGCCAAACTGGACCACCGCGATCGGCAAACCAAATCCATCGAGTTCCAACTAATGCAGTTGCAAAACGATATCATCGACGCTCAGGTGGCCCTGCAACAAACGGTAGCATCGTTGACCGAGTGTTCGCTCATTGAGAATCAAAAACACAACCGCGACGGCCGCACCATCGCCGAGCTAACGGCGCTACGTTTCGAACTCAACGAGCGGTTTGAGTATCTGGCCAAGCGCTGGCAAAAACTGCGCGCCGAGATATCACCACCCCAGTAGTGGATGAGGCAACGAGTCCCCGCATGTCTGTCGATGGTGCCCAATCTATTCACTTTGCGTTTGGCTATTTGATTAGATCCATCCTGAACGCGTTTTGGATCTTTATTGCATCTTCGTCAGAAACACCGGCTGTGTCGGCTTGCTTCTGCCAAGTTCCGATTGCTTCGGAGACTTCGGATGTGATCTCTTCTGCCTTCCGCTTTTTGATGCCCCCGACTTTTGCCAATGCAACCAAGTCAGATAATTCAAAATTGTCCCGTTTTCCGTTGATGCTCATTTGGTGCTGATGGGTCCATCTTCCGGTCGGGTTGTGCGAATACGCGACATCGTATGCTGGCGAAAGACGCCACTCACCTGCGCGGTTCATCAGGAAGGCAATGTTTTTGACATGGTCGTCTTGATTCCGAGCAATCACATTGAACGTTGCTCGGCGGAACTGCTGCTGGATCTGTTTGGGTGAAAGGTCGAGTTTTTGCATGACTCTGATTGCCTGCTCATACGAGTATGCTCCGGCTTGATTGAAATCGAAATGCTGTATCGCGCCCAGCGTTTGCATATGAAGCTTGGCATTTTCTTCGGTTCGATCAAACCGCTGCGTCATAAAGTGTGAGCGGCCGCCTTCGTTGTGAAGACGACATCTATTCATTTCGATTCCAGCTTCCAAAGCCATTAAATAGTATGCGTATTCGATCCGACCGTAGCCCTGGGGGTCGTTTAGTTCTTTGTCTTTGTTATTGCTGATCCCATCGAACTTCATTAACCATTGAGTAAAACCATCGGGAAGATCGACTTGGCCGGATCGGAATTCGCCCGTCTCTTCATTCCAGGCAAGGATGGCTTTGGCACGCGCTCCGCCGGCAGAGGTTCCTACACGCAGAATGTCTTGGATCGCTTCAGCATCGTCGTCACCAGAAAATTCTCCTTGAAGAGACTCACGAGAATTCAACACTCGGTTTGCAAGCGTAACCAATTGCGCTACTTGTAGATTTTGTCTTGGAGTAGGAACGCCCGCTGTTGTCGGTTGAAATTCGAGTGCGCCCATTCCTCGAGTTCCGATATAACAGAGCCTCTCTACTGGATTGAGTGAATTAGGATCTCTCCCTTGTGTTGCCAACCAAGCATCAATGACAGCGTTACCAAACTTATCTGGGAGAGAGTCGGCCAGGAATCCCGGAAGTCCTTTGAATGTTTCTTTGGCGAGAGACGGAAATTCAAACGTTCCTTCTGCAAGTGGCATTGTCAGTGGCGCGACTTGGATGCCGCTGTTTACGAATTCGGGTTGATACTGGAAGACACCGATGTCCCTTGTTTGGTCCCAAGTCACCGCTGCAATATCGCGTCCCCAAAGAACGACTCTTGCTGTGGTCATTGCTCGCTACCCCACTCCCACTTTTTGGTTGTTTTGGGAGTACGCGGTGACGATGCATTTTTGCGTTCGCCTTTTCCGTTTCGGCCTACTCGTTCAATGGGGCGTATCTCAGAACTTGGCAGCATTGCCATGAGGTGGTCGGTCAAATTCAAGACTTGCATGACACGGATAAACGTATCAAACGAGATGCCTCCGCCATTTTCCATGCGACTGATTGTGCGTCTGGAGACTCCAGCGGCTTCGGCCAGTTTTGCTTGGCTGATATTTTTGAGCAGTCGAATGCGCTCAAGCTTTTTGCATATCTCGCGCTCGATTGTTTCGCTGCCGGTGTGGTTCGTAGTTTGTGACATTTGTTGATCTAAATAGATAGTATAGTGCTGTTTTGATCAATATATGTCACAAAGATCACAAAGTCAATTGTTTGATCAATAAGTGTCTCAAAAAAACAATCAAAATGCTTTGCGAAATGGGCCAATGGTAGATGTTTTAGCTGCTGCTTGTATCTTCTTGCTGAACATGGCTGTCATTGCGGCGCCGGGGAAAGCCAGGCACTAATCTTTAAAAACCAAACAACCAATTTCGAAATCTCTATTACTACCACGCCTGGTTTGTTGAGGCATGATCGGGTGGGCCGTAGCGCTTCGAACTCAACGAACGTTTCGAATATCTGGCCAAGCGCTTGCAAAGACTCAGCGTCGAGATATCACCACCCCAGTAGTGGATGAGGCAACGAGTCCTCCACGCGCACGAAGTGCGGAACCAACTTCACTGAGTTTTCCGCATGCGAGCTGTTTTCATTTCCAGATTCACGCCAAGCCGGTGAAGGTATTTGAACAGTTTATCCAAAGTGATCCAGTCAGGTCGACCAAGGTAGGCTTTGACATCGCTTGTTTTCGTGCGGCCGACGATGCTTTGTTTGTTATAGCTTACAGGTTGCAAACGTGGCGTCATAAAAAACACGTTTAGTTGGAGCCAGCCAGATTTTCAGTAACCGATTTACTCCTCGAAGCTTTCCTCGGTGTTTTCGTCGCCAATCAGTTCCATCAAAATCGCCTTTGCCGATTCGGGGGCCTCGATCATCTCGAAGAGAAACTCTTCGAATTCGATGGGTTCCATTTGTGATAACACCATCGTGCACTGGGCTAATGAATTGGGGCGCGGTAGCACTTTTAGAAAGGCTTGGTAGATGACCGGGCCGATTTGGATCATGGGCACTTCGTACTCGACATGTTCGGTGTGGTCCATCACGACGCTGTAGTCTTCATCGGAGACGTCGCTGATGCCGTGGAGACAAATTAGCTCCATCGAACCTTTCACCAATTCATGAACAAGAAGTGGCCAAAAGATGGCCTTGGCCATTACCTGTAGTTCTCCATTGACTCTATCCACGCCGCCCCAGCCCACCATCGCCTTCAGTAGCAATCGGCCTCGAACCGTCTTAGGCTCCCTGACAGTTCCCCACGCGGGTTCGCGCGTGATCTCAGCATTGAGCAGCCGGCGAGGCGTCTCAATGATCTTGCCACACGCTTCGATGGCAATCGATTCAAGCACGCGCTCGTGGCCGGCTTCACGGGCCATCACCTCCAACGCTACTTTCGCCAGTGCCCCTTCCAACCCCACGCAGGTGGTAGGCAGATCTTTCTCTTCACAGCGCAAAACCGCAGATTCGTAGGCAGTCGTGGCGAGCGCTTTGCCATGACGTCGTAAGAAGCGATGATGGAAAAACGGGTTCTTCACGCGGTTGAGTTTTGACCAAAACTTGATGCCGCGGCCATAGACGATGCGAATCAAACCATCCCAATACGCCAACGTCGCCCCAGCGATCGCTTTGTCGTAGAGGTGAACCAGCTCTGGATCAATCGCGTCGAGTTGCTCCTTAACCGAATGATGCGACGACAAGTGCGCGTGAGAGGCGGCGCCTTGGATGAGGATGTTCAGGCTAAGGCGTTTATTGACCAAGTGCCGCAACTCGGGCGACAGTTCATCCTTCACTTTTTTACGATTGGTTGAGCTCAAAGCGCCTGTTCTCTTCTGTTTTGCCAACACGGCAGTTGGTGTGATAAAAGAACACTAATTCTCACTAATCGACACTAATGAAAAACTGGACCGCCGGAGACCGATTATTGAATTAGTGATGATTAGTGCAGATTAGTGTTCCACCCCGCGCGCAGATCAGGCCGGCAGGCCATATACGAGCCCTTTGGGTTGAGGCAAGGGACGGTCCTGGGGCCAATCCGGTTTGAACGGTGAAGGCTTGGGAGCCGGTTTCGGCTTCGTCGGTTGGGGTTGAGTATCCGGTTTGGTCGGCGGCGGAATCGTCTCGGGCATGGTGTCATTAAGTAACAGGAATCAGGAAAAAAGTATTAGACTAATACCAGATTATTGGCTCTAAATCTCAATCAAAATCTGGGAGCTCGATTGTCACGATTTGTCTCTGGTTATTGACCAACTGTGATGGTTTACAAGAGGCATCACCCTACAAGTTCCCCCATCGACAATCTATTGAAAACAACATAAGATTTTTAGGTTATCTTCGGATGCGAAGGAATCTGCATGGCGCTTGAGAAAAACAAAATCTACCAAAATAATTGCGTGAAACAGCTGGCAAAGCTGGCAACGTTGGACAAGAGATTGGTCGGTTTAGTCTTTGCCGATCCCCCGTTTATCCCTTCGGATGACCAAACGAGTCATAGCCAACCGATAGACTCCAGAAAATGAATTGGAGGAGCAGGTACAGTGTTGAAAAAGATTTCTGGTCTGGTCGGGAAAATCCATCAAGGTGATTGTGTAGAGGGATTAAAGAAAATCCCCAAGGGAACCGTAGATCTGGCATTTGCTGATCCGCCCTTCAATATTGGTTTTGAGTATGACCAATACGATGATCGACTGGAGGACAGTCAGTACCTTAAATGGTCACATCAGTGGATGGCCCAGGTGCACCGCGTATTGAAACCCAACGGCACCTTTTGGCTTGCTATTGGAGATGAATACGCAGCTGAGCTTAAGATCGAGGCACAGAAACTTGGTTTCCATTGTAGAAGTTGGGTTATTTGGTACTACACATTTGGTGTTAACTGCAAGAAGAAATTTACCCGCTCTCACGCGCATCTATTTCATTTCGTAAAAGACAAAAAGAACTTTGTTTTTAATCACGAAGATATGGACTTACGAGTTCCTTCAGCGCGGAGGCTTATCTACAACGATTCGAGGGCTTGTTCCGATGGAAGGATGCCGGATGACACTTGGATTTTGCGGCCTCAGGAATTGGTGAATGGCTTTAGCCCTGAAGAGGACACTTGGCACTTTCCGCGCGTAGCAGGCACATTCAAAGAAAGAGCTGGTTTTCATGGTTGCCAGATGCCTGAACAATTGCTTGGCAGGATAATTAGAGCTTGTTCCAACGAAAACGACATCGTCCTTGATCCCTTCTCTGGAAGCTCGACAACCGTTGCCGTAGCGAAAAAGCTTGGCAGGAAATTTTGCGCTTTTGAATTATCTAAAGACTACGTCAGGCTTGGCAGAGAGAGGCTAAGTCGAGTTATTGTAGGTGACAAGTTAGACGGCTCGCCAGAACCAACGATGCGCAACCTCCTCGAAGAGGAGTCGAAGCTAAAAGGCAAGGCTGTCAAGAAAAAACAGATGTCATTGCTGCCTAGCGAAGAGGCAATTCACGACGAGCTTGCAAGTGAGTTGAGCGGTATCATCGAGGCTTTCCGTAACTCCAGTCGAGGGTATTCTACAGATCGGCTTATTGCAGATCCTGTTCTCAACGAAGATTTTCAAACACATTGCGACCGGTTGATGATTCCCGGCAGTCACGCTGAGCGGAATCGTTTTTTATTACGCGCTCGAAAGGCGGGGCGTTTTAAGGCTCTGAATATTCAGACAACTTCCCGAACAAATATTGATTGGAAGCAAGTTAGGCCGTTTATCTATGCAAGCGAGATCGCATGGCGTCAGGTTAGCAATAAGTATTGCATGAGTCTTGAAGAGATTTTTTGTGATCCGCGAGTTGCTGTACAGTTCGATGATATCGCGGGTAAATTTGCGCCGGGCTTTCACCCTCTCGATTACCGGTGGGCTGCAATGAAACTTAGGAAAGAGGGTAGTTTCGCAAAAAAAAGAGCGGCCCTGTGTGCTCCCAAAGATTTTGGAATTCTTGAAATGGGGAAAACACTTAACAGGAAAAGTGGCGTTTTGGTTTCTGATTTGACATTTGATGAGATTGATTCAGGTCCGGGGGTTTATCTGATCCGAGAGCCAGACGGCAAAGCGTTATATGCGGGAGAAACAAATCATCTGGCGGCACGATTGACGCGAACCTTCGGCGAAAACGGCCCGCGGTCTCAATGGCTGCAAAGAAGTGAGGAGCTCGAAATCTTTATCCATCCAGTGGAGTCAATCTTTGACTATCCATTCGCGCGGCAAAGCTGGCTGTTGAAGTGGCACAAACCCTACTGGAATTCAGTCAGGGAACTTTCTGCATGACATGGTAAGTAATTAAGAAACGAACCCGGGTTTCTTGACAATTTAAAACGCAGCATTCCGTCTTGTTTTTGCGACCAAG
>CALDEW010000328.1 GCA_937942355.1 uncultured Pirellulaceae bacterium
CCGCAGTTGACGCTGTTTCTAATCTTCGCGGCCAGCGCGGCCAACGGTTTCACGGAGGAACTCGCGATGCGTTCCTACCTCATCCCACGACTCTCGAAGCTTATGGGCTCCGACGCAAGTGCGGTGATTATTACGAGCGCCTTGTTTGCGATCTACCACATGTATCAAGGTCGATACGGAATCATATCAGCGCTCTTAGTTGGGTTGATATTGGGCACTTATTTCGTTCGCACAAAAAGGTTTTGGCCGATAGCGATCGCACACGCTTTTATGGACGTCATACCGTTGTTGATAATGGCATTCCCGCAGGAGTAGAACTTCCATCGTTTAACGACGAGCCGGCAGGCGACCGTGCGCACCAAATCCAAACCAAATCGCTGACGCCTTCCGGCTTATCGTTAAACGGAAACAAGCCGCCCAGAATTCAAACTGATCCCGTCTACTGGCTCTTGAGACGCTCAAATGGCGCAGATAGTGGATGAGGCCACGAATCCTGCGCCTGCATTAAACGATGCACTAAAAAGGAAATCAAAAGGAAAGAGAGAACTAATCAAAAGGCTAATCAAAAGGCATATCAGAGGGGAAAGGAAGGGCGGGACTCGTTGCCTCGTCCACTACCCCAGCCATAAATCTAATTTGGAACTTAGCTCTAGATCATCTCAACGCCTGCAAACAGGCTGTCCATCTCCTGGTTCTCAAAAGCAAACAAATCTTGCGGCAGCGGCTCGGTCGGCAGCAATGGATCGGCCGACTCAAGCGCAGTCACAGTTTCGGTCACGGTGGAATCAGCAGCAGGTTTTTCCGTTGAAACTTCCGCGTGATGTTTGTTGTTGTCATCCTCACGCGTATCCACCAACGGAAACTCTGGCACAAAACCTTCCAGACATTGGCTGCGGACGGGGTTCTGCAACTTACGAACGGCTTTGGCTTCGATCTGCCGCACACGTTCGCGCGTCACTTTGAAGATCCGGCCGACCTCTTCCAATGTATAGGTGTAACCATCGCCCAAACCATACCGTAGACGGATGATTTCGCGTTCACGATACGTCAACGTCTTCAACAGGCCCTCAATTCTGTCACGTAGAATGCCATTGGTAGCCAATCGGACGGGACTATCGTTCGAGTTATCCTCGATGAATTCGCCGAAGCTGCAATCGTCGCCTTCGCCAACGGGACGGTCGAGGCTGACCGGATGACGGCCGATGTCCAACACGCGTCGGACTTCTTCCACGGGCAACTGAGCCCGCAGTGAAATCTCTTCCATCGTGGGCGTGCGTTTGGTTTCTTGCAACATCGCTTTCTGGATGTTTCGCAATCGAGACAATACGTCGATCATGTGGACAGGGATGCGGATCGTACGCGCCTGATCCGCGATCGCGCGTGTGATCGCTTGGCGAATCCACCACGTTGCGTAAGTCGAAAACTTGAACCCGCGACGATACTCGTACTTGTCGACCGCTCGCATCAGTCCGGTGTTGCCTTCCTGAATCAAATCCAGAAAACTCATCCCACGATTGCGATACTTTTTGGCAATCGAAACCACCAGACGCAGATTACACCCAGACAGCTGACGTTTGGCGTTCTCAAACTCCTTGTAGTAGTTCTCGCATTGGGCAACTCGGGTCTCCAGACTCTGCGGGCTTTCTTGAACTTCAAGCGTCAACCGAATCATGTCGCTGCGTAAGCGCCGTCGTTCGCTCTTGGAAAGTTCGATCTCGCTGTCGCCGCTAAGTTGCTTTTTAATCCGTGCAATACGATCGGAAATACTCCTCAATTGAGCGATCAACGGAGACACTCGCCGCGAACGCAGGCTAAGTTCTTCGACCAAGGTGACCAACTTTTTGCGGCGAGCCAAAAATCTTACCCGCGCGGCGGCTTTCTCTTTAGCCGGCTTACTCTTGGAGACCAAAATCTGGAAATCACGAGCGTTTTCGCGTTGGAGGTGATCCATCGTCTTAAAGTTGTGTGGCATCCGTGACTGAATCTGCTCCTTGGTCAGATTCTCCGTCAGCGACACCTTAATCGTACGATCAAACGGCAGTTCGCCTTGATAGACGCGCTTGAGCACCTCGATCGTGGCCGAAAGCGCGTAGTTGTTTGAAAGCACCGTGCGGCGGTAACGCTTCCGTGCGATCTCGATACGTTTGGCGAGCGCAATCTCTTCGTCGCGTGAGAGCAACGGAATGACAGCCATCTGGCTGAGGTACATGCGAATGGGATCGTCACTGGGGCGCGGCAATTTTGCGGCGGCCTGGAAAGCTTCCATGTCCGTGTCCGCTTCGGCCTTACTCAATTCTTCCGGCGTCGGTTCGCTGGAACCCGCGGGCGCTTGGTCGCAGAGTTCGATGCCCGAACCCTCCAGCGCCGCGATGAGAGCATCCAATTTCTCTGAACCCGTCGTTTCATCGGGCAGATGCTTCGAAACTTCGTCATAGGTCAAAAACCCCTGAGCGCGGCCACGTGAGATCAAAACCTTCAGGTCATCATTAATTTGAATAGTCATCTCTTCCAATCCTTCTGCGGAATCCTTCTCGCAAATCGGTGGTTTATACGACACGTGATCTCTGCCAAAACCCAATTCAGCAGACGAAAACGATGTGTCGATTCAGCAATTCGGTTGCTACCCGTCCGTGGGAGCAGTAATACCTTGTTGCTGTCGCCTCTGTCTCAATAATTCCTCTAACACGTCCACCGCCTCGGACTTGTCCAGCTTCTGTTCATGAAGCTGGGAGATCCTAGCGGCTTCACTGAGCTCCTCTTGATGTCGGTGAAAGGCTTGAATAACGGTCTCCAATTGAATGGCCGCATCAAACTTTACACCTTTGTTGGCTTCCTCAAACGCCTCCTGTTTCTGTGTCGCTTCTTCCAGAAGATATTCGACAACATTTTTCAGGTTTGGATCGTCCAAGTGCAGCATCACATTCTCATAGTTCGCGTCGCGCCCGTCATGAAAGAACTCGCCCAGAAGTTCAAAGATCTCTCTTAACGGTCCCGGCCCAAACATCTCCGGCGAAACACGCTCAATCGCGATATCCGCCAGTTCAGGTGAATTAAAAATCAGCTCCAAAACTTCGACCTCTTTCAGATTGAACTTGCTGAAGTCGGTTTCGCTGTTTTGTTCGTTGTTGTCTTCATTCTGTTTCCACCGCGATGGCCGCGTTGAATTCCGAAGCTCTTTCAACCGGCCTTTGACCTGTTCGCGCGTCGTTTGAAACTGCCGCGCCAATCGCGCCACCAACTGATCCTGACGCAGACTCTTCGCGGCTGATTTGGCAATCACCGACGTTGGAACTTGTGAGATTGTCTTCAGAATATTCTCTAGGGCTTGATTTGCCGCGTGGGTATCGTTGACCAGATCTATACCGGCAGTTTCGATCCCGATCTTATGAGCCAGCGCATCGGGGGCCGCGTCGACCATGGACTGAAAAGCTTCAGCGCCCTGATTGGTGACATAGTCAAACGGATCCAAACCGTCCGGCAGCGAAAGAATCCGCAAATCCAAATCCTGAGCCACAAAGATATCCAGGATCTGGTTGGCTCTTTTTTGCCCAGCGTCATCACCATCAAGCACCAACGTCACCGAATCGGCGAAGCGTTTGATCAACTTGATATGCCGCTCATTAAGGGCCGTTCCCAACACCGCAACCGTGTTCCGTAATCCCGCCTGATAGGCGCCGATCATGTCGGTGTAACCTTCGACGATGGTCAGCTTACGTTCCTTTTGAACTTCCCGATAAACGTTGCTAAGCCCGTAAAGATTGTCGCTTTTGGAGTACAACAACGTTTCGGAGCTGTTGACGTATTTCCCTTTGGGCTCCTCTTCGGTGCCGTAAATGCCCGGCACCACACGCCCGCCAAATCCAATCGTTTTTTGTTGCAGATTGAAAATCGGAAACATCAAACGGCCGCGAAAACGTTCATAGTAGCCGCCCCTCTGATTGGCCATCACGACGTTGCAGGCTTCCAGAATTTCACCGCTGAACTCCGTGGAACGGGCCCGGTCCATCAACCAAGACCAAGCCAGCGGCGCGAAACCGATTTTGAATTCGTCGATACTTTCAGCAGTGATGCCGCGATCTGAAAGATACGCTCGCACAGCAGCCGCGTCGGGGGATTGCAGGAGATTTTTGTGGTATTCCTGCCGCACCCAGTCAATCGCTTTAAACAGCGTATTCTTATCACGAACGGACCCTTTGGGAATGTTCTTTTGGAACTTCGTCATCGGGATACCAGCACGATCGGCCAGATACTCCAGCGCTTCGCGGAACTGTAGACTGTCGCGTTTCATCACATAAGAAAAAACGTCACCACGATCGGCGCAAACCCAGCACGCCCAACTCTGCCGCGTTTCATTGATCTGGAAGGAAGGTTTCGAGTCGTCATGCCAAGGGCAAAGGCCTACGTAATTGGAGCCCTGCCGGCGAAGCTGCATATCGCTGCCGATCAAGTCGACGATATTCGTCGCTTGTTTAACTCGATCTTTTAAATCGAAGTCCGGGAGCACGGGATGAGCCTCACTGTGAAACGTTCAAACAAAGTTTGCATCGTTTGGAGGCCAGCAGAAGGTCTCATCGCGGCGATTCAAGGCCGGCCGATGAGCGATAACTCGTTCACAGATCGTCGATTCGAGTTTGTTGCCCTCTGTTCCATCAGAAGAATTTGCAACAATCGGTTCGAACGAAATCGTCTTTGGTGACTGTGTTTGAGGCGCTATTTCCTATAGCTACTTTCAGTGTCCTCCATGACACAGCACTCTAACCTAATTCACTTTGATAAAAACGGTCAACAGCAATCTGATAGACTTTTCCAAACAAGTGGATAGTGTACCAGCATGCATGCTTGCGGGCCAATTGCCTGGGCTTGCCTTGTTTCGGCGCGGAGGTGCTACCTGAGCCGCTGGGAGCTAGCCGCGGGTTGCGGAGCCTTTACCTGAAACATCGGGAAAACGTTGTCCAACGAACCAGCGGCTAGCGCCCTGCCGCTCACAAGAATTCCACTACGTTTCTTTGTTCAATCGCTCTTTCAACTTCAAAAACCGAGCTTGCAGGTCTTTGAAATCAGCGAATATTTGCTTGCGTTTGGTACGACTATGGTCCAGCAGATCGAGCGCCTTGGCCAGCTCCGAGTCGCGGTCGGCCAACATTTCGGGCAATTCGCCCAGTCGCTTAATCGCAGCGTTGAGCTCAACTTGAAGGGCATTGAGATCAGACTGCTGGAAACTCTTCACGTTGGGGAAAAGCTGTTCAATATCGAAAGATTCCAGTACCGGAAAGAATCCTTTCTCTGGGCTGCAGATGATTCGAAACGGGTACTCAATCGAAATACCGGCCTCTGCCGCCGTTTTTCCGCATTGAATCATGGTCAGAATCAAGTCAACCATCCGGTCTACCGCGGGCGATCGGCATTCAAGATGATCATGCAGTGTTGTGTCTTGAAACAATAATTTTGGCCTGGGCGGATCCGCCAATTCTTGCAGCACTGGCCCGATGTGCGTTTGAGCGCTGATCGTCCAAGCCGGTGGAATGTAGGCCGGCGTATTGTGATAATCCAAAATCGCCGTCGGTCGCCCTTTGAGCACGCTTTCCAAATAAACCGTCGACGGCGTTGTGATCACTGCGTCAACTTTATCCATCACTTCCAGCATTGGTGGAAGTTCTCCCTCGGTGACCGGGTCGCGCGGAGCAAACCCTAATTCTTCATCCAATCCGTCGGTCAATCGCCAAGTAGTTTCCACCGCGCGGCCGTCGATCGTCGGATGCGTGTCGATCCATTGTTGCAGGTCTTTGAGGGATTGCAGGACCGTCGCGCGTTGCCGATCATCAAAAGCCGGCGTCTGTGCGGTCGCGACCAACAAACGAAACTTGTCAGACTTCGTCGGCGGTTTGACCTCTTGGGAAGCCAAGGCATCGAAGCGCGGTAGACCGACGACTTCACATTTGCCGACGTTGCCCCAACTTTCGATCACACGTGCTTGGCCGCGTCCGATACAGGCAATTTTGTGCCCCAGCAAAGGTTGGAACATGCTTCCAGCCGCCAGTCCCGGGTGTTGCCAAGTGTTTCGGTACTCCAAAATCCCGTCCGCCAAGACCAACACCGGTATCTGCGGGTGATCGGTCAGCAACCTGCGCAGCGTCGATAGATCTTCCCAGCGATAGTGCATGTGCGTAACGATGATCGAGGCGTCATCTGGCGGCTGCCAATTCACGACGAAATCATCGACAACCGTGTACGGCAACGGCAGCGCGTCGAGCCAACTGTTGTACAGTCCGCTTTTGGTGGCGAAGGGGCAGAGAATGTATACGTGGTCGGCCAAATGTTTTCTTTGTGAGAGTTAGGGTTGAACGTAGTGCGGTCTCTAAGGCCACACAAGTTAAATGCGTTGTAAAAAAAGTTTTAGTCCATCGCGTGGGTCGACTGGTAACCAAGCCTACGATAGTTGCTACTCAATTCGATCACACGCGCCATCAATTTGAGACCACTTGTTCGCGCGTTGAGTTCGAATAAAACGCACGTCTTTTCGACTTTCTCCGTACTACCAGCACGTATTTGGTAAGTCTTTTCACTCATTTATAAACCAAATCCAGGCTTCGGAGAACTGGTTGGCCCGTTCAATGACAACGATTGGCACCGCTGCTGCAACCTCTCTTTGGCATGCAACTACGAAGGTTGCTGCAAGCAACGTCCTCCTTTTTTAAAAGGAATCCAAATGAATCGCCAAATCTCTAACCCAATCACGAAAATTCTTATCGCCGCCGTCGCAGTCATCGCCCTTGGCGTTTCGGCAGAAACTGTTTCGGCGAACGAATACAACCACATCAACCGGATGGCGGTAAAGATCCGCAACCAAACGCGCAAGTTGCTCAGGGAAACGGAGCACTACCGCTACACCGCCAACTACCGCCACTTGGTGGGGGATTCGGCAGCCCTGAAGCAGTTGGCTGAACAAGCCCGCGAGATCGCTCGCAACGAAGGATGTTTGGATGCGCTCGCCGGATACGTCGCCCAGATGCACCAGACTTTCCATCACTTGGAAAACCTGTTTGACAACACCGAACTCCTGGCAGCCCATCGTCATGGCTCGGTCAAGGGGCATACCGCGCACGTCAAACGATTGCTGGAGTCGATTGATGAATGTATCTGCCACATGCAAGACGACCTCGAAGTGTTGCGGGCTTCCATCGTGATCGCACCTCCAGTGGTTACGCAGCGGCCAGCAGTCAATCCTTACGACTTGCGTGAACCGTACCCATACGGCAATCGCAGCCAACGTCCAATCGTCACCAAAGTAGAAACTTACCGCGCGCCGGATCGCCAAGCACGAGGCCCGAGTTACATCTACGGCAACCGCGGAACCGGTTACGGAAAAGGCTCTAGTTATGGGCACCGACCAAGACCAGAATACGGAAGCGGTGGATACGGCCTCTACCTCGGCGGAGGAAGCTCACGAATTCACTTCAACTTCTAACACACGGCGACAATATTAAAACGCACATGGCCGGTTTTTACCGGCCATGTCTCGTTACATTAGCCGCAAGGCGCTAGCCGTGGCTTGTGGAGCCTTTCGCAGAAACATCGTGGCAACTTAGTTCGACGAACCAGCGGCTAGCGCCATGCCGCTAACCGAACGCGTCTCACGGAATCTGCCGTTGTTCCGCTATTTCTTTTGATCACGCATGAACTGATTAAGATCGATGCCGCTCTGACGTTGCTCGTCCTCAAGCAACTTGATCCGCACCTCCATCCGCTCTACCAATTTGGTCAGTTTCGGCAACAGATCAATCGCCGGGTCACGTTTGCTCGGCCGAGGCACCGCTGGGTAGCCCAGGTGCCGCTGGAGCGATGAAAACAAATAGTGCGTTTCCTTCTTCCGATTGGCCAAAGCGATGCGTCCTTCTTTTTCGCCGAACAGAATCACGCGATCGTTGTCGCCATCTTGGTCATTCTTACCATTTTTGACGACGTAGTACTCACTGTTGACGTAAATCAAGTCGGCCAGTTCAACCAACCCCAACTGATGGCGAACCTCAAGGATCCAGCGCTGCCAATGACCATCGTAAACAGGATCCATCGCGATCGCTTGCAAGCCATAATCATAGTCAAGGCAATTGCGACACAGCGTTTCCACCTGAAAGAAGAACATCGCAACGGGATCTTTGTTGTCGGCGCGGAACTTTGACTCCGCTTCCAAAATCAAAAATGCCACGCGCATGTCGAACCGGCCATGTTCGTCTTCGGCTTGTTCAATGATGAAGATTTGAAATTGGGTGAAGTAATGGGGCAACTTCTTCATCGCGGTGGACATCGTGCCCACATGGCGAACTTCAGCCAACAAAAAATCTATCGCCATCGGCAGCTTCGTCGTCGAAAGAATCTCTTCCCGGAGCTGAACCAGCAACTCTTGAACCGGCTCGTTCGACGTCACGCGGCCTTGCAAAGCCTTGAATAAATAGGCCTGTTCGATGTACTCTTCGCGCGGCAAAACGTCCATTATTAAGTTTTTCCGACAAGTGGGGATTTTCGACACGAGCACCTTTCGGACTGGTTATCTCGTCCTCTACATCGTAGTCCATCGATCTGATATTCTAAAGCTATGAAAGTTTCGCAAATCATTAACCAACGTCGTCCGCTTTGGCAGGAACTGGAATCGTTATGCGAAACGTTGACGGAGAAAAACGGAGCCGCAAAACTTTCGCCGGATCAAGTCAACCGGTTCACGACGCTGTACCGTGGGGCCTGTGCCGATCTGGCGCTGGCCGAGGCGTATCAGCTTCCGCCGAACACGGTCAGCTATCTGCATCGACTGATCGCTCGCAGCCATAACCAGCTGTATCGCAGTAAGCGGTATCAATGGGATACTTGGTTCGACAAAGTTTTCGTGCAAACGCCGGCCCAAATTTTCCAAGACTCCGCCGTCCAGATCGCCATGGCTGTGTTTTGGGTCCTGTTCTTTGTTGCCGTCTTTTTATCCTACGAGCGCACGATATGGCCTGATTTCGCGAACCAAGTGTTGGGTGCCGAGGGCGTTTCGCAAATGGAGTCCAATTTTGAGAATTTCTCGGGGCGCTCTTGGGGCGAAAATAACTTCATGGCAAACTTTTACATCATCAACAATGGTTCGATCGGACTGTTCTGCTTCATCATGATGTTGTTTGTGATCCCCGGTTTCATGACGCTCAGTTTCAACGCCGTTTATCTCGGGTGTGCGTTTGGCATTATGCTGCGTTGCGATTCACCGGACGCCAGTCGAAACTTTTTTAACTTCGTGACCGCCCATGGACCGCTGGAACTGACCGCCATCGCATTGTCCGCCGGCGCGGGACTACGCATCGGCGTCAGCTGGTGGGTGACCGGCGGCAACAATCGTTTTGACAATCTGATCAAGACCGCCCGAGACACGATTCCGATCGCGATGTGTGCGGTGATCTTATTTGTGTTGGCCGCGTTTGTGGAAGGTTTTATCTCGCCTCATCCCGAATCATCTATCCCTTGGATCGGCAAAGCCATGGTGGCGGCGGTGACCAGCGGAATGCTGATGTTCTACTTTGTGGTTTTGGGTTTCCCGCGCGATGCGATGGAGGCCATACGTTAGATGGATCTTAGCCAACCGCATATCGCTATCCGCGAACGGACCTTGTTAGAGATCTTTGATCTGACACTGCACGTCTACCGCGATCACTGGAAGAACATTCTTTCGATGCTGGTAATCAACGCGCTGCCACTGGCGATCGCCAACGCGGTAGTCTGCCATGTCCTTCATCGTGGCGGGGGAGATCTTCCGACGGAACTGTTTCTAGGTTTGCTGCTGATCGCCAACCAAGCCCAAATAGGTACGCTGTTGATCACACAGTATCTTGGAACGGCGTTGTTCTCAGGAAAACCTACCGTCGGAGAAACCGTTCGTGATTTTCTCCGCACTTCCAAGTCGTGGATATGGAATCATGGTTTCATTCGTATGGCGGTACCAATCTTTTGCTTGGTGGCGGCGTTTCACACCAGCAGCCTGGCGCTGGTGATCACGTTGCTGCTGTTGGCATTGATGATCCGCGCCTTTCGCCCTTTCATCTCCGAAATACTGATCCTGGAAAAACCGCCTCGGAAATCGCCTAAGGACTCGTCCGTTCGAGCAATTACCTTGAAACGCCGCGCGAGTGATCTTCATCGTGGCGGTGTGGTGGCCGGTTTCTTTATGTCGTGCATTCTTGGAGGCTTCTTGTTAGTGACTCTGACCAGCCTCTTCTTTCATGTCGACACGGCGTTGGGATTGAACGGGGCTTGGGATTCGCCGATCCACTACATTTATTGGCCATTGGCGGCTTGGTTGGTGGCTTCGTTTCTGGCCGTGTTTCGTTTTCTGTATTACATCAATACGCGCATCACGCAAGAAGGCTGGGAGATTCGGCTGAAGCTGATGGCCGAAAGACAAAAGTTGTTGGCCGAGGACGAATATTGATCGGAGCAAATAAAATTCGAAACCAACGATCCGCTCGGTTGCTCGTTTACCTCGGTGCGCTGTTGGCGCTTCTGTGCCTCAACGCCACTGGCGAATCTTTGCACGCGGCTCCCACGGATGCCGGGCAAGACGATGCGTTGGGAGGGCATAAGTACCCTTGGTATGACGCAGAGACTCGATCGGTCAAACCGCTCAAACAACAGCCCGGTAACAAACCCACTTCCACAGATCGTGATACCGTGCCCAAGGCGATAAAAAAACAACCGGGCGGGGCTGGAGGGACAGCTAACGCTGGCAACCGCTGGGGCACCGGTACGGGGGCAGCGGGAGAAGGCTCCGGGACGATGTTGTTTATTATTGCTGCTGCGACCATCTTGGTTGCGATTGTCGTGCTGGTGTTGACGTTCTTGTACATTGAGTCCAGTGATTTGGAAAAAACTCAGACGTCGGGGCGGTCTCGACAACAGAGCATTGAACAGCTTCCGTTTGACCTCGAAACAGCCGACGGTGACTTTCGTTCGGCGGCGGACGCGGCGTATCAAAGCGGTGATCTGCGCAAGGCCATCATCTACCTCTACAGCCATGTGCTGGTGACCTTGGACCAGAACCGACTGATCCGTTTGCGAAAAGGAAAAACTAATCGCCAGTATCTAAGAGAGGTGCAGCGGCACAATGGTGTCTCAGGGTACTTTCAACAGGTCATGTTGCCGTTTGAGTCCGTGTTTTTTGGCGACCACGAAATGGACGCAGACCAGTTCCAACAATGCTGGTCAGGACTCAGTGGGTTTCATTCGAAGGTGAAGGACAACTCGGAGATGTTGCTCGGATGAATTCCCCCTTAAAATTCGCTCGTAAACAGCCGCCTTTCGCCCCGCGAAAGAAGTGCACTTTTTTGAAGCCAAACGTGACGATGGCAAAGCGAAACACGACGATGGCAAAGCCGAAGGCGGCTGTTTGCCTTGCGCTCTGTCTGTTTCTCATTTGCTTCGCGGGTTGCGGGCTCGGCAGCATTGATGACGACGGGTTTGGCAGGATACGCAACAACAATGGCTATGGAGCGATTGATGGGATCAGCGGTTTCGTGCACCTGCTGAAGGCGCGTGGCTTAAACGTGCGTCAGAGCAGTCGAATCTCTCCACAGATTGAACGCTACGACACGATCATTTGGGCGCCTAATCGAGACCATCCGCCCAGCGACGCTGCGATCGAACGTTTGGAACGCTGGATCAAGGACGGGCGCGGCGGTCGCCAAGTGGTGTTCATTGGTCCCGGATTTCGAAGCAGAAAACTGCTGGACAAAAAGCAAATTGAAATCGCAGATGATGAAAATTTAGAGCGTGCAGTCCGCCGGTATCAAGAAAAGCAAATTCAAGACAACTTTCGAACAGGCTTCTACTACTGGTACGGTGGCGGCGATGGTGAGACTTGCGATTGGTACGAGTTAACGGAGATTGAAAACGAGCCCATCGAGGAAGTATCAGGAGAATGGGCTGATGGATATTCAGCTGATGAATTGGAGCTGTATTCCGGCACCTATGATTTTAAGATTCCGGCCAACCTTCAACCTGCCCCTGCCTCTGCCTCAGCCTCAGAAACAAACGACGACGACCAGAACGATGACGATGGCGATGGCGATGACGATGACGATAGCTACGGCAATGTTGGCTATTACGATGAGCGCGCGGTCGTTCTCTTGGAAGGTGACGGCCACAATCTGGTTTATCGGATTCCTCCAAAGTTTGACTACTACAATTACTATGACGGCAGCGAAAACGATACATCTGGTGTTTACGTCGTCGCCAACGGATCATTTTTGCAGAACTACGGATTGGTAAACCCCGGCAACCAGCAACTGGCAAACAAAGTTGCTGACTTATGTTCAGGCGAGGTTTTGGTTCTGCAAAGTGGACCTCAACCGATCGAAGTTACCGAGTCGTTAGCGCCGGAAAAGAACGGTTGGGAATGGCTGAGTAAACGGCCGTTGCGAGATATTGTGCCGTTCTTCTTGCTGCTGGCGACCTTTACTTTTTTCGTCGTGTTCCCAATCCATGGCCGCCCCAAACGCATCCAATTGCGTCCCGAGAAAACATTCGCTGATCATATTCGCGCCACCGGTCAATTACTTAAAGCCAGCCGAGGCCGCGATTGGGCGAAACAGGTCATGCAAAAACACTTCGACGTTTCGTCTGATAAAAAGTCGGGCTGATAGTGGAATCCAATATAAATCGTTACCATAGAAGCGTCATTCAAGGTTCTTCAAAAAAATTAGCGGCAACTTTGTAAATCACGATTGATTGTAGGGTCGGTTCCTACCGGCCAAGCCCAACCTCTTCCTAAAAAGGCCGGTGGGAACCGGCCCTACGTAATACGTTCCATCAGCAGACTCAAAAATTGAAATGAATAATCCTCCGGATTCGATCCCCGAAAAGTTGCAGTTCCCCTGCCCCAGTTGCAGCAGTACGCTCCAAGTCCCCGTTTCAGCGCGCGGCAAACAAGCGCAATGCCCGCACTGCAGCGGCGTGGTCAATATCCCTGCCGCCGATCAAGCAACGGCCGCAACGACTTCGACTCCGGTCGCTCCTCCGACGATGCCCGCGCCTGCTGCGGCGAGCTCTATTCCAAGCGTAACACCTCGTGCCTCCACCGAAACCAGTGATCTCTACCAACAGATCCGAGATGAAGTTGCCAAGGTCTTCGTCGGGCAGGATGATTTAGTCGAAGGGACTTTGATCGCAATTTTCTCAGGCGGCCACGTTTTGATCGAAAGCGTTCCGGGACTTGGCAAAACGCTGTTCGTAAGGACGTTGGGGAAAATTTTAGGTTGCGAATTCGGACGCATCCAATTCACCGCTGACCTGATGCCTTCGGACATCACGGGTGCACCGGTCTTTAACATGAAGACGCAGGAGTTCGACTTCCGCCCGGGGCCCGTGTTCACGCAACTGCTGCTGGCTGACGAAATCAATCGCTCGCCCGCCAAGACACATGCCGCGCTGCTGGAGATCATGCAAGAAAAACGCGTCACCGTTGACGGAGTGACTCATCCTTTAGATCTGCCGTTTTTGGTACTGGCCACGCAGAACCCGCTTGAATCCGAAGGAACCTACAACCTGCCAGAGGCTCAACTTGATCGTTTCATGTTCAAACTGATCGCCGATTACCCCACCGAGGAACAAGAGGCTTCCATCTTGGCGATGCACGGCGGCCAAACCAACCTGGACAAAACACTGGAAGAGAACATCCAGACACTGACCAACCCGGAGCAGATCAATCGCATCACGGCGGAAACGGCCAACGTTCGTGTCGACCCGTTGTTGATCAAATATATCAACCAGATCGTCCGTCTGACACGCTCTTGGCCTCAGTTTTATATGGGCGCCTCGCCGCGCGCCGGCATCAGTTTTATTCAGGGCATCCGAACGTTGGCCGCTTTTTCGGGGCGCGACTTTGCCACGCCCGATGATGTCGTGCAAATTGCCAAACCTATCCTTCGGCACCGCGTGATTTTGACGGCCGAAGCCGAAGTCGAAGGACAACAGATCGACGATTTGTTGGACCAACTGATGCGTTCGATTGAAGTGCCACGTATTCGATAGTTCATTCGCCTTACCGTCTTGAAGCGGAAAGCCCAGCCGAAGCCACACTTAACAGCTAACGATTCCGCCTCAACGCGATCCCCCAAATTATGCTTGAATTTCTGGTCCAACGTCCTGTGCTGCTGCTGATCCTGATGGGACTGCCGCTGTTGCTGCTGGCGTGGTTGGGGAAGATCTATCCAAGGCACCGGATGCTGGCTTTGATCGCGTTTCCAGCAGTCGTCTCATCGTTTTCGGTCTTTTTTGCGCCGATGGCTTATTTGGCATTGGGCCTGTTGGTCGCTCTATTGCTGATTGCGGTCGGGGACATCTTTTCGATTCCGTCGGCACAAAAATTGGAAGTCGGCCGAACTTCCGGAAGCATCGCGTCTTTAAGCAAACCACATAAGGTAAGCATCGAACTGACCAACACTTCAAACAATGTCAACCAAATCAATGTGCGCGATGATCTTCCTGACGAATTTGAAGCGACGCCCGAAGAATTTGCGTCCTTCACCGGAAAAACATCCAAAACGCGATTCACTTACGACATCACCAGTCACGCACGCGGCAAGTTCGATTTGCAGCGCGTTCATGTCAAGGTCAGCAGCCGGCTGAAATTTTGGGCGGCGTACTACCAGTTGCCATGCGAGTCCACGATCAGCGTGTATCCGGACATGAAACAGATCGGCGAATACGATCTGTTGGCGCGTACGAACCGATTAAGCCAAACCGGCGTACGACGTGTTCGTAAGATAGGACAAGACAACGAATTCGAACGTTTACGAGACTACACCAAGGACGACAACTACAAACACATCGACTGGCGGACGACAGCGCGACGACGGAAACTGACGGTCAAAGATTTTCAATCCAGCCAGTCTCAACGCATCATCTTCATGGTCGACTGTGCGCGGATGATGACCGGGCAATCAGACAACCTTTCGATGCTCGACCATGCCTTCAACGCGATGCTGATGCTCAGCTACATCGCGCTCAAGCAGGGTGATGCGGTGGGGCTATTGAACTTCAGCGATCAGATTCATAACTACACACCGCCACGAAGCGGTATCGGACATATCAACCGCTTGCTGCACGCTTCGTTCGATCAGGAGGCGCGATACGTCGAGGCACGTTATGACAAAGCGTTTCTCTATACGAAGCAACGTTGCTCAAAGCGTTCGCTGGTTGTGCTGATCACGAACGTCATTGACGAAATCAACGCTCATCAAATCATGCAGTACACTAGCAATTTGACGGGACAACATTTGCCCATGTGTTTATTGCTGAAGGACCATGACCTGTTCGACATGGTGGACGATTACGATCCTGAACACTCCAGCAAGAACTCCGTTTACGAAGCGGCGGCCGCGGCAACGATTGTGAATTGGCGTGGCGAGGTATTGACGGAAATGAAACACAGAGGCGTGTTGGCGCTAGAAGCGTTTCCAGAAAACATGACCGCGCAGCTGATCAATCAGTATCTGGAGATCAAAGCCCGGCACTTGTTGTAGGCTAATTCCCACCGGCCGCGTTAATCGTTAGCGGTAGGGCGCCAGTGCGGTGTTCCAACTTAGATTTAGGGTTGGAGGTAGTGGATGAGGCAACGAGTCCTGCCCCTCCTTTACCC
>CALDEW010000329.1 GCA_937942355.1 uncultured Pirellulaceae bacterium
GCGGCAGCGGAGTCGATGTTGCTTGGGAGATCAAAGGCAATCCAAATCGAATCAATCGTTTGAGAATCGTCGCCGTAGGTACTGAATCGGCAGAGTACCAACAGGGCACCGATACAGTAACCGCGACGTCGGAATTCGAGCTTCTTCCGATCGCTGACACGACCGAGACCCAAGAAATCTCTTTTGGAAACGCAACCGTTACAATTCCCAACGAAACAATGCACACGTTCGCCGACCGACACAACAAAGTAGAGTGGGCGATCCAGCTCAGGGCCGATATTGCGCGATTTCCTGACGTCTTTCAAACACACACTTTCCGAGTAAAACCGTGACCCAGGTCTCCACCGGGGCGACTGCAGTTTTAAATTTAGGGCTGGAGGTAGTGGATGAGGCAACGAGTCCTGCCCCTTCTTTACTCTTTGATTCAGCATTTAGTGCGTCGCTTAATTCAGCTGCAGGATTCGTGGCCTCATCCGCTACGTTAAAATTTAGAAGTGACGCTGCGAAAGGAGCAATATGATCTCGATAAAATTAGATCGCGGTGAAGAACCCGAATTCTTGCCCGGTGAAAAAATTACCGGCAACGTCCAATGGTCTGAACTTCCCGAAGGTTCCAGAACGTTAGAGGTTCGGCTGGTTTGGCACACCGTCGGCAGAGGCGACCAAGATGCTCAGTTTGTCGACGCAAAAGAAATTGCGGACCCACCGGCCGCAGGCCAGACCGAATTCGAATTCACTGCGCCTCATCGCCCCAACAGTTTTGAGGGCAAGTTGATCGCGATCCAATGGACGATCGAAGTTATCGTGTTCCCTCAGCGCGACGCCGAGCAAGCGTCGCTTAGGATTAACCCGCCATCTGGCGAAATTCTTTTAACGCCTGTCGAGGACGAAGATGTTTTTTGGAAAGAATGGTCGTTTGGAAAAAAATCGAAACGTATGCGCGATCGCTTAGACTCCAAAGGCTAAGAAACAGATTGTAGGGCCGGTTCCTACCGGCCGCGCCCCGCCTGTAACTAAAAAAAGGCCGGTAGTAACCGGCCCTACGAACTTAAACTAACGATAGTCTTCGATATCAAAAATCGTTTCTACGTCCGGCTGAAACTTTTCATCCAGCATCGATGAATTGTCATACAGCCAAGCTTCACAGACATCGGAATCGGCTATGGTCCATTTGTTTTCGCCGACCAACGCGAACGGTCGTTCTCCGCATCCCGAAATCAGCACGGCATCTCCGGGTTGGGCACGAGAGAGCACCCATTCGATCGCTTTGAAACGGTTGGGCACGACTTGGGCCGATTCGGGGTTCTCAAAACCGTCCAGAACTTGGTGAATCGGTTCGTAGTCGACCATGGGATCGGCGCTGGTGCGCGTGATCACGGCTTGGCCGGCGGCCTTTTCCGCAACTTCGCCCATCATCCGGCGCTGTAGTTTCGACTGGCCTTCTTCGACAGAGCATAGGCACCAGATTTTCCCGGTGACAACTTGCCGTAGCGTTCTCAGCGCGTTGGCCAATTGCGTGGCGGAGGTCGCCGAGTCGATCCAGACGCCGAACGATTGCCCGCATTCCACGCGCTGCATTCGTCCAGCGATTTGGCCAGCCGATTCGATGCCTTTGGCGATCGTCTGCAGACTGATGTTCAACGTCAAACCGACCGCGGCTGCGGCCAAGCAGTTATAAACGTGTTGGTCGCCGATCATCGACGTCCGAACAACGACCGACTCGCTGCCAGCGGTAATCGTAAACACCTGGTCGCAATTGGAACGCTGTAGCACCTTGCCCATCACGTTAGCATCCTGCTTGACGCCAACCGTCAACGCCGGATGGATGATCTTTTCCAGCAGGAAATGCGATTTCGGGTCATCCGCATTGACGACCGCCATTCCACCTGGATTCAGGTGATCCAGCATCCGCAAAAACGCTCGTGAGTAGTTTTTGCTACTGCCGTGACAATTATCTGGATCGCGTCTTATGTTGGTCAAAACCGCGATGTCCAGTTTCACGCCAGACAACGAACGATCGGCCAAGGACATCGATGGAATTTCGACAACAGCGTGATTGCAATCCCCCATCACCATCGCAGAAAGATTCTCAGCAATTGCCGGTGGATTAATTTGTTTGTTAGGTAAGGAATGCCCTTCGGTGCCGGCGGTAACTTCGATCGAAGAAATCATTCCCACTCTGGCTTCGTCAGCACGAAGAATACTCTGTATCAAGTGCGCCGTTACCGTTTTTCCATCGGTTCCACTGACACCAATGGTCTTCAATCGCTGACTGGGAGCACCGGCCAAGGCGTGGCAGATTTCTCCGTAAGAGCGGCGAGTGTCTTGGACGAGTATTTGCGGTTTGTCGATAGCGAGAAGACGTTCGGTCACGATCGCGGCGGCACCTTTTTCGATCGCTTCATAAGCGAACTCGTGCCCGTCGATCTCTGAGCCGATCACCGCGACATAAACGTCGCCCGGTTGAACGTCCTGCCAATGGCCGCAGCAGGAACTAACGCAGATCTGATCCGCTCCGATCAGCTTCGATTTCGGAAGAATCTGTTGAACAGGAATTCCTGTCATCTCCGAAGAGAGTTGGGTAGTCATAAGGCCTCCTTGCCTAACGTACGCCAAATTAATTGCCACGTTCTCAGAACGTGTTACTCGCATCGACTTCCTTGTCGACGTGAACGATTCTCATGATCTGCGATTTTGCGTCAAGCCGAGAAAAAGTGCCAGCACTTTGGCCATTGAACGCCCTGGATCTCGCCTATGTCCCCTCTAGCGTTCGACTTTGGGGCATGCGAAAATCATATAAACGCCGGTTTCCAACGAACGCTGGCAATGGCAACCTGAGCACAATAGGTCAACAACGCGACAATGGAAGATTTTGATATTAACTCGCTGTCTGCGTATTTGCATCTAACTCCGGACCAAGTCAAAAAGATGGCCGAGCGTGGTAAACTTCCGGGCCGCCGAATCGGAGGCCAATGGCGTTTTTCACAACCTGAGATTCATCAGTGGTTCGAAGACCGCATTGGTGTCTCTGATGAAAAGGAGTTGGTTGAAGTCGAGAAAGTTTTCGAAATTCAATCGCAAAAGCAATCCGTCGATGAGTTTCACATTCCTGATTTGCTGAATGTGGACAATGTTGCGATGCCGCTGCTGGCGAAGACAAAATCGAAAGTGATCTCAAAGATCTGCGAACTTGCCGCCGCCTCGGGAACGCTTTGGGAGCCCGATAAAATGGCTGACGCGATCGCAAAGCGCGAGCAGCTCCATCCAACGGCGTTAGAGAGCGGCGTTGCGCTGCTGCACCCGCGCCGACCGATGCCCAACGCGATGGGCGAAGCGTTCATCGCACTCGGCGTCACCCATAGCGGCATTCCCTTCGGTGGACCGCGCGGATGTCTAACGGATATCTTTTTTCTGATTGGTTCGACTGACGAAGCAGTCCACTTGAGATTGCTGGCACGACTGAGTCGGCTGATCCAAATGCCAGAGACACTTGAGCAAATTCGCGTCCAGACATCGCCGCAGGGCGTTTGGGACGTGATTCATGCGGCAGACGAAGAACTTTAGATTCATATTATTTGCGGTTTTTACGATAACAGAAGCACCGCCACGACTACAAATACGGAGAAGAAATTTTATGGCAGACGACCACCAAGACTACTGGATCGGATTCGATTTGGGCGGGACAAAAATGTTGGCCATGGTTTTTGACAGCAAATTCAAGCAACTTGGAAAGGCTCGCAAAAAAACAAAAGGCCGCGAAGGAATGGAGGCTGGTCTGAAGCGGATCAACTCCGTCATCAAAGACGCGCTCGAAGACGCCAAGGTAGACGCAAAACAAGTCAAGGGATTGGGCATTGGTTGTCCTGGGCCGCTGAATCTGAAGAAGAAAGTCATTCGTACGGCTCCGAATCTTGGTTGGGATAACGTTCCGATCGGGGAATCGATTGAGAAAGAGTTCGGTTTTCCGGTGACAGTCGCAAATGATGTTGATGCGGGTGTTTTTGGCGAGTATCAATTTGGCGCTGGCGAGGGTAAACGGTGTGTCGTGGGAATCTTCCCCGGGACAGGAATCGGCGGTGGTTGCGTTTACGAGGGGAAGCTGTTTCGTGGCGCGAATTGTTCTTGCATGGAGATTGGGCACCTTTCAGTTTTACCCGGCGGCTCGATCGACGGAGCCAGCAATCACGGTTCGCTGGAATCGGTCGCTTCAAGATTGACAATCGCCGGACAAAGCGCCCTGGCCGCCTATCGAGGGCAGGCCCCCCATCTGTTGGAGAGAGCCGGTACGGACATCGCCAACATTCGATCGGGAGCGATTTCGGAATCGGTTCAAAAGGGTGATAAAGCCGTCAAGAAAATCGTCGAAGATGCTTGTGATTATTTGGCGGTGTCGGTGGCGGCCGTAGTACACCTGCTGGCGCCAGACGTGATCGTGTTCGGCGGTGGCTTGATCGAAGCGATGCCGGACGTGATGTTGCCAGAGATTCAAAAACAAGCTCAGAAAAAGATTCTACCTGCTCTGCGAGACGTTTACGAAATTGTCGAAGCGAAACTTGGTGACGATGCGGGTGTGATGGGCGCCGCGGCGCTTGCGAAACAGGCCGTCGAAGAGTCGAAGAAGAGTCAAACGGCTTAATCTGGAAGGGTTTCTTGGGTCTGCCGAAGTTACCTGCACCGACGACGCGTTGAAGGAATTAAAACAATGATCAATCGGGACAGCAATTATCCCAGTGGTAACAGTAACGAGGAACCGAAATTGGTCGCTGTGATCGATATCGGTTCTTCGTCGTTGCGGATGCAAATTGCCGAAATCAGGCATGATGGTTCCATTCGAAACATCGAATCCTTCGCACAGGCACTCAGCCTGGGGAAAGACTCGTTCAGCAGCAAAAACCGAATTGAGCGGTCGACGATCGAAGATTGCGTGCACGTGCTGAGCGTTTACCGTGCGAAACTGGACGAATATGGCATTACCGACCCAGACAACATCCGCGTCATCACCACCAGCGGCGTCAACGAGGCGCGGAACAGTCTTGCCTTCAAGGATCGTATCTTCATCGCCACCGAATTTGTGATTGAGGACTTCGACGAAGCGATCTTGCATCGCGTGACCTATTTGGGACTGCAACCCTACATGCAGAACGAACCCGAGTTCTTCGAAGATCAATCGGTTGTGCTTGAGGTAGGCGGCGGCACGACGGAAGTTTTGCTGTTGGATGGCAAGGACGTTTCCTTTGCGAAGACCTATCGGCTGGGCGGGTTGCGTTTGAGAAAACAGTTGGAGGTTTATGACGCTCCGCTGATCAAATCGCGGGAGCTGATGGAGTCTCAGATCAGCGGTTACCTGGAACAGTTCCTTCGTTGCGGCATGGAGATCCAACCTCAACATCTGATCTCAAAAGGAGGCGATGTGCGGTTTGCGATGCAACTGCTGAAACAGAGAAGCGTAGGCGATGATCTGGTTTCTCTGGATGTGAAGGACTTGTCAGATCTTACTGACGAAGTCCTCAAACGTTCTCCCGAGAGTCTTGTCACGCAGTACCACATGAGTTTGCCCGATGCCCAAACCTTTGGCCCGGGTTTGTTGACGCACTTGATTTTTGCAAAACGTTTAGACGTCAAGAAAATTATGGTTGCCAACGTCAATCTGCGCGATGGTCTGATCAAGGAGATGACCGAACATCACCAATGGACCGATTCAATCCAGGAACAAATCGTGCGGTCGGCAACGTTGCTGGGGCGCAAATATAACTTCCCGGAAAATCATTCCCTGCACGTTTCGGATTTGGCCTGCCAATTGTTTGACCAACTGCAGGTTCTTCATCAGCTGTCGCCGCGCTATCGCGGTCTACTGCAAGTGGCCGCGATCTTACATGAGATCGGCATGTTCATTGGCAGTCGGTCCCGTCATAAACATTCAATGTACGTCATCAGCAACAGCGAATTTTTTGGCATCGGAGCGGTAGAACTGGAACTGGTTGCGTTACTGGCAAGATATTATCGTGGCGCGACGCCTCAGCCCTCTCATCCGGTGTATTCCGGATTAGGAAGGCGCGAACGTGTGGCCGTTTCGAAGATGGCGGCGCTATTGCGAGTGGCGAAGTCGCTGGATGTGACCAGAACCCAGCATTTCAGCAACATCGACTGCCGAATCGAACCCAATCGAATTGGGGTTCATGTCGAAGAATCGGTCGAGCTTTCTCTTGAGCAGTTGGAGCTTAAACAAAATGGCACGCTGTTTGAGGACATATTCGGAAGACCACTTATTCTTACCTCCAACCGCAACACGCTATGAAGAAATCCAAATCAAACTACATCAATCGCGAACTGAGCTGGCTTGAGTTTAATCAGCGTGTGCTCGATCTTTCCGCAGATGAAAGCGTGCCTTTGCTGGAACGATTGAAGTTTCTGGCCATTAGTGCGGCGAACCTTGATGAGTTCATGATGGTGCGCGTGGGTGGTTTGCAGTTGGTAGAGGCCAGTGGTGATACGAAACAGGACATTGCGGGGCTGACCGCGACGCAGCAGCTGCTGAGTATTCGAAATCGTATTCGAAAGATGTACGAATTCCAATCGAAACAGCTCAAAGAACTGCAGCCAATGTTGGCCAAAAACGGAATCAGACGCCTGCGGGAAGAAGATCTTTCGGACACACAGCTCGATTTTCTACGCCGGCAATTTACCAATGAAATTTCTGCCGCACTGGCCCCGCTGGCCGTTGAGAACAGCTATGGTTTTCCGTTGCTTTCGGGAGCCCGGTTGTGCTTGTTTGTCCGGCTGCGGTCCAAGCCAGATGAGATAATTCGCCCCAAAATCAAAAAGAAAAAGGACCAATCAAAACCCGACACCCCAAGCGGCGGGGATGAATCTTCTGAAGATCACGAAAGGTTTGCGCTGGTGCCGGTCGGTCGGTCGCTGGATCGTATTTGGGCCGTTCCAGGCGACAAAGTTTTTGACTACATGTACGTCGAAGAAGTGGTGAAGATGTTTCTGTCGCAGGTCTTTGGCGGCCAAGAGGTCTTGGAAGCCGTTCCCTTTCGCGTCACGCGCAATGGCGACGTTTCTGTCGACGAAGATAGCCGCTCGGATTTGCTGATCGACATGCAGGAAATGCTCAAGGCGCGCGAAACCAGCCATGCCGTGCGATTGGAGATCTGTGACACAGCGTCCAAGGAAGTAAAAAAGTTCCTGTGCGATGCCCTCGAAATCGAAGAGGAAGACATTTACCCGATCAACGGTCCGTTAGCTCTGTCGGATCTTTTTGCAATCAGCGGAATGAAAGGCTTCAACCATCTCAAAGATTCGCCTTGGCCGCCGCAACCGGTGCCTGAATTAGCGCGAAAATCTGAGATGTTCGAGAAAATCGCGTTGTCTGATCGCGTCTTGATCCATCCCTACCAAAGCTACGAACCGGTGATCGACTTTCTCCGTCAGGCGGCAGAAGATCCGCAGGTCATTGCGATCAAACAAACGCTATATCGAACCAGTAAAGACAGCGAAATCGCGTTGGCGCTCGAACGTGCCGCCGAAAACGGGAAACATGTCACGTGTATTGTCGAATTGAAGGCCAGGTTTGACGAGGCGCGGAATATTCAATGGGCAAAACGTCTTGAGCACGCCGGTGTTGACGTGATCTATGGAATTCAGGGTTTGAAAACGCATGCAAAAGTCTGCATCGTGGTGCGAAAGGAGGTCAGTGGTATCCGGCGCTACGTTCACTTTGGCACCGGTAACTACAACGAATCCACGGCAAAACTTTATAGCGATGTCAGTTTCTTCACCTGCGATGAACAGCTTGGCATCGATGCGATCCATTTTTTCAATGCCATCACGGGTTTGTCCGTTCCGCAGTCGTTGGGCAAGCTGGCCGCGGCGCCGATCAATCTACGAGAGTCTGTTTTGGAGATGATCGCGATCGAAATCGAGAACGCCAAAAAAGAGGGTTCTGGAGAAATTATCGTTAAACTCAACTCGCTTGTCGATAAACAATTGATTGACGAACTGTATCGGGCTTCTCAAGCGGGTGTCGATGTGAAGCTGAATGTGCGTGGGATTTGCTGTTTGCTGCCTGGGCGGAAGGAGCTTAGCGAGAACATTCGTGTGGTCAGCATTGTTGACCGGTTGCTCGAGCATGCACGTGTGTTTTACTTTCGCCACGGCGGGGACGATCGTTTGTTCATCTCCAGCGCGGACTGGATGGGACGTAACCTCGATCGGCGCGTGGAACTGATGGTTCCGATCGAGCCCAGCGAACAGAAGGCGCGTCTGATTAACATGTTGCACGCCTATTTTGAAGACAATACAAATTCGTCAGAATTGAAATCAGACGGAACTTACGAACTGAACGAGCCCAAGAAAAAGAAAAAGCGGTTCCGCAGCCAAGAGTTCCTGTACAAGCAAGCTCATCAGATTTACCAGGCGCACACCAACCCGAAAACAACTGTGTTTCAACCGATCCGCGGTAAAGATTCTTGAAAACGTGGCCTTTCGCGGATACAAAAGCGACTGTTTCATTAATCGTGAAAATGCTATTGATGCTCGGAAGGTGCGCGACGAAGATGCTATTTCGACTAAACTACTCCCATCGCAGACGGTTTGAGACCGGGCTGCTACATGAAAGGTTAAAACTATGGATCGCCGAGAACTTATTCAATTTGTGGCAGGAACCGTTGCTGCTACTATGCTGATCAAAACGTCCAATACAGCAAACGCGGAAGGTCCCATGCAACTTGAGGACGGGGCAGTGATTCTCTTTCAAGGCGACTCGATCACCGATGCCCATCGCGATAAGAAGAAGTTTGCCAATCGCGCCAATGAGGCTCGTGCTCTTGGCGATGGCTATCCGTTTTTGATTGCGGGCCCCTTGCTGAAAGAAAATCCGAGCAAGGGTTACAAAGTTTTTAATCGTGGGATCAGCGGAAACAAAGTGCCTGACTTACAGAAGCGCTGGCAAAAGGACTGCCTTGACATGAAGCCGGCAGTCTTGAGTATCCTCATCGGTGTCAACGACATTTGGCACAAGATGAAAGGGCGCTATGACGGCACCGTAGAAGATTACCGTACCGGTTTTACAGAACTGTTGAGCCAAACCAAAAGTGAGTTGCCAGATTTGAAGCTGGTGATCTGCGAACCGTTCGCTTTGCGCTGCGGCGCTGTGAAAGATGATTGGTATCCCGAATTCGACCAACGACGCGCCGTTGCGGCGGAAGTTGCCGAAGCGGCCGGCGCGATCTGGGTTCCTTTCCAAACAATGTTCGACACGGCGATTGCCGAAGGAACGAAACCAGAGTACTGGGTGCCCGATGGAGTTCACCCATCGGTAGCTGGCCACACCTTGATGGCTCAAACGTGGCGCAAGTGCGTTGGTATCTAGCGTGAATCCCCAAACGTTTTCGGCTTGGCATCAGGCTGAGAACGGCAGGCGGTTTACAGCAAAACATCGAATTGTATTTCTAGGTGCCGCCACAAATAAGTTTGACACGGCACTCAATCGAAAGCCAAAATGACCTTTGGTTTGGAGTATCGTGGCGTGCACAAGCACGACCACGAGTTCATCACCAGCGTAATTGCCAAACGATGACGCCCCATACCAAGGACTTAGATGGATTCTTTTCCTGGCTTAAATAAATAACTTGCAGCACGGAGTATGATGAGCAATGACACCAGCTTCGAAGGCAGGACACATTCGGATGCTGGCTGCGTTCCTGAGCTTCGCAGTCCTCTTTCCGTCAGCATGGATGCACGGCAAGGCAATGTCGCGATGGCCGAATCTGTCGCTGCTTTGGTTCATCCTTCTGGCTGTTGTAGTCGTTGGCGGTATGGCCGTCTTCTTCATGTCTATGTGCCGTTGGCCAGTACGTTGTCCTGAATGCAAGAACCGAGCTGCTTTTACATACGACAAGGGCGACAATGAGTTCTTGACATGTAAGACGTGTGATTACTCAGAACCAACTGGCTACACGCTCGGGGACTAGCGTGCTCGACAGCCGCAACTCGGGCCGATAGAGTTTAGAGGACGCAAATCGCCAGACAACAATACGTTACACACGGAGCCGCAGGCCGCGCGGTTTTTTCTGCTTGCATGACTTTCGCCGCGGCCCGGTGAACGTTGCCGTTATCACGCTTGAACTACAATGGGCATCATGAGATTTACGATTTTGAGTTTGGCTATCTTGCTTACCAGTATGTTTGCTGGTTGCAACAATACAAAGCAACCGGAGGCGGTAAACATGACCGGCGTAGACTTAGCGACTCACTCGATTGACGGTGTAGGCGTGGGAACTACCATGCCGAATTTCACCATTGATAGGGCTGGGGTTGAGATTGAAGCGGACGGCCAGAACCTGAACAGCCTGTTCATCACTCTGGGTGACTACGATGGCGAGTTCTTCCGTTCCGGCAAACCTGTGTTGATCACACCAGATACATCGCCTACCGAAATCGAGGAAAAGTTTGGCGAACCGTACTGGCGGGACTCGTCCGATGGCGAATTGATACTGTTTTACGAATATCAAGGTGGCGGAATCGAAATACAGTTCGAATTCCCTGATTCAAAATCTCTCGCATACATCACTATTGCCAAAGACGGAGTGTTGTCTGAAGCAGGACAGCGACAGTCCTTTGGTGTTGACAAGGCTTGGCCACCCGCCGGATAGCACGTGATATCAAAACGGACTCGGGTGGCGTGCGTTCTGTGCGCGCCCCAAGAAATCCAATCGTAAACGCCGCAGCATGAATCGATCGCAACGCTTTAGGCTCAGCGGCATCGAATTCGTTCGCCGTTGGTGTTTGCACATTCTCCCACGCGGCTTCACACGTTGCCGCAGGTACGGCGACTTTCACAGTCACCATGGCCGGGAGTACTTAACGCGGTGTCGGAAGCTGCTGGGATTCAATTTTGAGTCCGATACGAAAGCCAACTTATCGGAGGATCCTTCAGTATACGCTGCTACGACGGATTCAGCTCCGTGTCCCAGATGCCTCCGGTGTGAAATGGAGACAACATTAATTTCGCGACAACCGCGTCCCCGTTGGAAAGACATCTTCTTTTGGGTGTCGACCGGTCGGGCTCCGCCATGATGAAATTCTCTTGGAAGCAAATGAGTGGCAATGCTTGCGGGATCCCAACAGCGTTATTAATAGAAAGGGCTTTCGTCTGGCGCGCGTTTGAGGTAT
>CALDEW010000330.1 GCA_937942355.1 uncultured Pirellulaceae bacterium
TGAAGACTTCCGCCACGAAGAACGGCTGCGACAGGAATCGCTCGATCCGACGAGCGCGATGGACGACGGTTTTATCCTCTTCGGAAAGTTCGTCCACACCCAGAATCGCGATGATGTCTTGGAGTTCGCGGTAACGCTGAAGCGTTGTTTGAACCTTACGTGCCACTGCGTAGTGACGCTCACCAACGTAGTGAGGATCAAGAATACGAGACGACGAAGCCAGTGGATCAACCGCAGGGTAAATACCCTTCTCAGAGATCGAACGCTCAAGGTACAAAAACGCATCCAACTGACCAAACGCGGTCGCAGGAGCAGGATCGGTCGGGTCATCCGCAGGAACGTAAACCGCTTGTACCGATGTGATCGCACCTTTTTTCGTCGACGCGATACGCTCTTGAAGCGCACCCATCTCGGTCGCCAGTGTTGGCTGGTAACCCACCGCCGAAGGCATCCGTCCAAGAAGGGCCGATACTTCCGAACCCGCTTGAGAGAAACGGAAAATGTTGTCAACGAACAACAACGTGTCCTTACCGGTCTGGTCGCGAAAGTGTTCCGCCATGGTCAGGGCCGACAGCGCGACACGAAGACGAGCACCTGGTGGCTCGTTCATCTGGCCGAACACCATACATGTCTGTTCAATAACTTTACGACCGGTCGAACCGATCTCAGTTTCTTGCATCTCCAACCAAAGGTCAGTACCTTCACGAGTACGCTCACCAACGCCCGCGAAAACTGAGTAACCACCGTGCTTACTGGCGATACGAGCGATCAACTCGGTCAGAATAACTGTTTTTCCCAGTCCCGCACCACCGAACAGACCCGCTTTACCACCACGAACAAAGGGTGTCAGCAGGTCAACCACCTTGATGCCTGTTTCAAACAGTTCGGTGTTGGTTGACAAGTCTTCCAGCGCCGGCGCTTCGGCGTGGATTGAACGAACCTCGTCGGTTTTGACTTCACCACGACCGTCAACCGGTTCACCCAACATGTTGAACACGCGGCCAAGAGTTGCTTCACCAACAGGCACTGAAACCGGAGCACCCGTATCAACGCAGTCTGAACCGCGACGAAGACCTTCGGTAGATCCCAACGCCACGCAGCGAACGCGTCCGCCACCAAGGTGCTTGGAAACCTCACCGGTCAGCGTACGGGTATTTTCACCGTCATTGATTTCGGCGGTGACAGCGTTGTAAAGCGCGGGCATTGCGTCGGCGCTGAATTCGGCGTCGAAGGTCGAACCGATGACTTGGGTGATGCGACCGTTTTTGGATTTGCTCATGTCTATTTCCAGTTATATCGTGTTAGATATGTTGAAATTGGTTTGTTCGAATTAGTTGGTTGGGGTTTTGCAGCGAGGAAGTGATCCCTCGCTTACGCGTTCGGGTTGTGAAATATTGTTATCCGCTCAGAGCTTCGACACCGCCGATGACTTCCATGATCTCGCCGGTGATCTGAGATTGGCGAGCACGATTATAGGTCCGCGATAGCGTCTTGATCATATCGTTGGCGTTTTCGGTAGCACTTTTCATCGCAACCATGCGAGCGATCTGTTCGCTGACGGCGGCATCTAAGAAGCACTTAAACAATTTGACTTTGAAACTCGATGGGACGACCTCTTCGAGAATGCTCTCTGCCGATGGCAGGAATTCGTAGATGGATTCGCCCTTTTTGGCTTCTTCGGAAACCGGCGTGTCCGCGCCCTCGAGCTTGCCAAGGGGCAGCAATGTTTCGGTAACGACTTTTTGGCGAGCGACCGTTTCAAATTTGGTGTAGGTCACATCCAAGCGATCAATCGTGCCGGCAATGAATTCCTGCAAGTAACGATCGGCGATCACTTTGACTTCGTCGAATTTGGGTTGGTCATCGAACTGTAGGAAGCTTTCGGCAATTTCGATGTTGCGGAATTTGAAACCCGAAACGCCTCGTTTTCCACTGACTTCGGTTTGAACGTCTTTGAATTCTTCCTGGAGGCTTTCGCGCGATTTAATGCCCTGTCGCAAAGCGTTGCCGTTGTAACCACCACATAGTCCACGATTACCAGTCAGAACCAAGATCTTGGCGTTGTTGGTTTCGGGACGAGCGTCCAACAGCGGATGCGAAACTTCCAAACCAGCGCGAGCCAGATCCGACACAACCGCGGTGATGCGGCGAGTGTAATCGTTGGCCGACGTTGCTCGGTCCATCGCTTTTTTGAAACGCGCGGTTGCGATCAGTTCCATCGTGCGCGTAATCTTCTTGATGTTGCGAATCGACTTGCGGCGTTTATCTAATGCTTTGGCGTTGGCCATGAATTAAGCTCGGAAAACGTTGTTGGTTAGTTGGAAAACTGAGCGGCAGGGCGCTAGCCGCTGGTTTGTTTGGTATGGGTTTAAACTATTTTTTTCTTCGTTAGGTTGGCACCCGCGGCTAGCGCCTTGCGGCTAAGTTGGCGGGGCCCGCTTTGACTACTTGAAGGACTCGTTGAATTCGGTGAGTGCTTCGACGACTGCTTTGGTTGCTTCGTTGTCGTCTTTCTTGAGAGCACCGCCGTCTTCGAGACCCTTCTCCATCGTGTCCCAAGCCGACTTCTTCTTGGTCTGAACGAATTCAAGGAACTCATCCTGCCAGCGGCCGACGTCGTTTAGGGCAACGCCGTCCAGGTAACCTTTGGTACCAGCGTAAATCAACATCACCTGATCGGTCATGCTCAGCGGTTTGTATTGATTTTGCTTGAGCAATTCGACCATGCGGTAACCACGATCCAGACGAGCCTGAGTGGCAGGGTCGAGGTCGGTACCCAATTGAGCGAACGCTTCCAGTTCACGGAAGGACGCCAGGTCCAGACGCAAACTACCGGCGACGTTCTTCATCGCTTTCACTTGAGCCGCACCACCCACACGAGAAACCGAGATACCCACGTTCATCGCAGGACGAATACCGGCGAAGAACAGGTCGGGCTGCAAGTAGATCTGACCGTCGGTAATCGAAATCACGTTGGTCGGAATGTAAGCCGAAACTTCACCTTCGAGTGTTTCAATAATCGGCAACGCGGTGATCGAACCACCACCAAGCTCTTCACTTAGCTTAGAAGAACGCTCGAGCAGACGACTGTGGCAGTAGAACACGTCACCAGGATACGCTTCACGTCCCGGTGGACGACGCATCAGCAGTGACAATTCGCGATACGCAACAGCTTGTTTTGAAAGATCATCGTAAACGATCAGGCAGTGCCCGCCGTCGTACATGAACTCTTCGGCCATCGCGGTGCCCGCGTAGGGAGCAATGTATTGTAGAGGAGCTGGAGCCGAAGCACCGGCAACGATGACAGTCGTGTAGTCCATCGCACCGCGTTCGGTCAATTCCTTGATCACACCGGCGACTGAAGAATCCTTCTGACCGACGGCGACGTAGAAACACTTAACGCCAGAACCTTTTTGGTTCAGAATCGCATCCAGAGCGATCGCGGTTTTACCTGTTTTGCGGTCACCAATGATCAACTGACGCTGACCACGACCAATCGGTGTCATCGCATCAACCGCTTTAAGACCTGTCGCCATCGGCTCGCCAACCGGCTGTCGTTCGGCGACGCCCGCGGCGATCACTTCAACAGGGCGTGTCTTCGAGGCGTTGACGGGACCTTTTCCATCAAGCGGATTTCCCAGTGGATCCAGCACGCGTCCGACGACTGCATCGCCGACGGGAACTGACAACAGCGTACCCAGTGCTTTGACGCTGTCGCCTTCGTTAATCTTCAGGTAGTCACCCAAAATGATGACACCGACCGAAGACTCTTCGAGGTTAAACGCCAGCCCGATGATACCGCCAGGGAATTCGACCATTTCACCAGCAGCGACGTTGGTCAGCCCGTGAACACGTGCGATACCGTCGCCAACTTCCAAAACGGTGCCAACTTCGCTGACATCGATCTGACTTTCGAACTGTTCGATTTCCTGTTGGATGACCGATGCGATTTCGTCAGCACTAATTTTCATCTGAATCCTCGTCTTCAACGCTAAATTTGAAGGTAGTAAGGGTTGTTATTGTTTTGTATCTTTAATTTTCGTTGGTGAACCGATTCAACTGTTCTCGGATCACGTCAGAAGCTTTTTTCATCGCTTTGGCGCGGACCTGTTTCAATTGGCCGGCAACACTACTGTCGTAAACCGTGTCGCCCACTCGCACGACGACGCCGCCGATAATCGAGGGATCAACTTCGGCATTCAATTCGACTTGTTTGCCGAGCTTCTTGGAAAGTTGATCGGCAATCTCGCCGCGCGTCTTTTCGTCCACCTTTTCGGCGGTCAGCAAAGTCGCTTGGATCCTGCCGGACATTTGATCGTGCATCTGCTGAGCCGCGACGGCAACGGCAGGTAGACAATCAAATCGATCCTTCTGGACGATCACTTTCAGGAAGTTCATCATCGGCTTACTGACTTTGCCAGCGAACGCTTTTTCGACCAACGCCGTCTTTTGTTCGGTGCCGATTTGCGGAGCGTTCAACGCACTAGAGAGCTTGGGCAGTCCTGCGACCGCTTGGTTAACGCTCTTGAGCTCACTAATGAGGTCTTCGGTACTTCCAGACTTTTCACCCACGCCCAGCAACGCCTTGGCGTAGACTTCGCCCAATTGTTGTTGGTCGGTCGTGATTAGTTCGGGAGTTTCTTGATTGGCCATTTCGTGAACCGCTAAGGTTGAGTTAGCACCGTCGGGAGACAACGTCTTCAGTAGTTTTGTCAGTTTCTTAAGCACCGGGCGCCGAGAAACGTTCGACAGATTCCTTAATCAATTTCGCGTGATCGTCTTTTGTCAAAGACCGACCCACGATGTTACTGGCAAGCCCAACCGCCGTGTCGACCGAAGATTCGGCCAGTTCACGAACCGCAGCGCTCTTTGCCGCTTCGACATCGGCGAGTGCGCGCTGCCGCGTGCGGGTTGCCTCTTCGTTGGCTTCGGCGATGATTTTTTCCTTTGCCGCGGTGGCATCGGTTTTCGCTTCGGCCATCACAGCCGCCGCTTCATCGTGAGCTCCCGCCAACTTCTCTTCATACTTCTTGAGATTGGCTTGAGCCTGTTCTTCGGCTTTGTCGGCCGAATCCATCTTGTCCGCGATGCCCTGCTCACGCGAGTTGAGCCCTTCCATGATTGGCTTCCAAGCGAACTTGCCCAATAGAAACAATAGGCCACCGAAAATAATCAGTGTCCAGAGCGCTAAATCCGCCGAAACGTACAGCGGGTTAATCGCCCCACCATCACTGGCAAGCAATAGGCTACTGCTGAAGGTCAGAATATTCATAACCAATCCTCAATCAATTAAAAGCTTCGTTTCAAGGAAGCAAAACAGGCTTAAGACCAAACGCACTTCTTGCAGAACATCAGACTCATCGGTCGGCAAAGGAACAATGCGGCATCAGCGCCGCACCAACCTTAACCAGCGATGAAGGCCATAATGATCGCGAAGAAAGCTGCACCTTCAATCAGAGCCGCAGCGATAATCATCGCGGTCTGAATTTGAGAAGCAGCGTCCGGTTGGCGAGCAATACCTTCGACGGCTGAGCCGCCGATTCTGCCGATACCAAGACCCGCACCAATCACAGCCAAACCAATACCAACTCCAGCCAAACTTGACATATCAAATATCTCCGCATTACGAAAAAAAACAGTTTATGGTTGTCAGGTCGCTACGCGTTGCAGCGCCTTCAAAATTCTCAATATTAGCTCACCAAACAATTTAGTGAGCGTGTTGCGCCGAACCGATAAACAGTGACGCTAAAAACGCAAAAATGTAAGCTTGCAAAAACGCGACGAATACTTCCAAAGCACTAAAGGCAATGGACCCCAGTACCGCAATCGGAGCGACCGCGAAATAAAGCGCTGTACCGGCACAGACACCAATGAAAGCGACAAAAATCGCCAGCACCAGGTGCCCAGCAAACATATTGGCAAACAAACGCACGGCCAACACAAAGTGCTTGACCAGCATTCCAAAAATTTCAATCACAAAAATCAGCGGCACCAACAGGGCTCGCAGTGCCGGCGGCAAATCCATTGTTGGAACTTGTGCTTTCAAGAACTGGACAAAGCCCATCTTCTTGATGCCCGAACCAACCACGACTGCAAAAACGAATAACGCCAACACGCCTGTCACCGCACTGGAACCTGTCGCAGAACCGAAACCGGGAATCATCCCAAAAAGGTTCAGGCCCAGGACAAAGAAAAATACAGTAAGGATAAAAGGCAGGAAGCGATCAAGATCTTTATTCCCGATCGCAGGTCGAGCGACCTCGTCACGAATAAAGACGACCATTGCTTCCAAAGCGTTCCAGATCTTGCCTTTGGGCTTCTTGCCAGATTTGATCTTCTGGCCAAGCCAATAAAAGATCACAAACATCAAAATCGCAACGACCAACTCGATCGCCATGAACTTGGTGAAACGTCCGGTGAGAAAAGGTTTCTCAGGCGTGCCGATCAACGGTTGCGTGACACCCAAAACGTTGGGAATGCCAAAACCTGAGTGCTCATGGCCTTGATCGTCGGTGTGCTTGAGCCCTAAGAACTTGGGGGTCTCAATGTAAGTTGCGTCTTGAACGTGCGCCATCAAGTGCGGCATGTCCAAGTAATGATTCATGTTCGCCTGCAACTGGCCGTTCATCGTATCCGGTTTTTCACCGGTGGCGGCGTGGGCATCGTGTTCATCATGACTGTGGGCTTCGTCATGCGAGTGGCTATGGTCGTCGTGGTCGTGATCATCGTGCCCATGATCGTCGTGGCCGTGATCTTTGTGATCGGCATGGTCGTGATCATGATCTTCATGCGAAGGCTTCGCTGCATCGGCGTCGGTCTGTTCGACCTTCACTTCGTCTTTGACAGCTTGGTCATCAAAGTTCACTACGCAGTACCTCGTCATTAGTCACGCCGATTCAATCGGCCAATTTCCAGATATAAACTCGCAAACAAACCGATACCGTAAAACAGCATCAGTGTGCCTACCATCTCGATTGTCATCAGCGGAGGGTAAACCAACCCGCCGATAACGATTACCATTGCTGGCAATCCAGTGCGAAGCATCGTGGCGATTGCCACTCGAAGAAATGCCTTTTCTTCTCCCGGAGGATATTCGCTAAAAAACTGAGCTGATGCGGTGGAAAACGCCACCACAATGAACGCAATCTTTATGTTTTTTTCTGTCAGCTGCAACGGCAGACATTCTGCACATCGCAACCCAATTAACAACACTAAAACCAATCCCAGCAGGAAACAAACAACAAATATTCGAATCGCCAATCCCAAGAAGCCCGATTGAAACAACAGTCGTAACAACGTGCCCTCCGGGGAACTACCGAATTCAAATTTCTAACTCAAATCGTTTGCTTTATCAGTCTGGCCATAGTGCTTTACTTCTAAAGTGCTTCAACATAGTGCTTTACTTCTAAAGTGCTTCAACAAAGTGCTTTACTTCTAAAGTAAGTGCTTTGCTTCCTCTTCAATGTCGATTCAGCACCTATTCCAGAAACCAAAAACAGTGCTTTCGCAAAAACAGTGCTTTCTCAGCTGATGCCTTGGTTTCTGGGATAGCCCCTAAATCAGACTCGTTACTCTGGATCACTTCGAGGACTTGCGACTCGCGGTCTGGCGTTCAAGTTTCTTCACCAATTTCATGAGCTGAAATCCTGCTCCGGTCATTCCCAGTAGCAGCCCCAGCAAAATGAAAACGATCTTCGTTCCCAGCCAGTTGTCGATGAAGTAACCCCCAACGGCAGGAAGTACCGCTGTCAAGCTGATCGTCGTTATCTGCGAAACAAGATCCAGCGCCTTCGCCGTGGGCGAACGCGTGTCCTCGGACTCCTGTTGATCTTCGTTCACAGAGACCGCCTTGATTGTTTAGCTTCAAACGAGCAATCGAATTTCGAAAACCAAACCGCCGGTGTGTAACCAAACGGAAGTTTCCCAAAATCATCCTCTCAACTGGCCAATAACTTATCTCCACTTATCGCGTTCTTCAATAAGCATCGAGAGTACTTTGAGAAAAATTTCACAAAGTTTTCCCGGTTATTCGGCAGTTTGTAAGCCCAATTGGTCAAAGGCAGCAGATTGCAATGATTGGTTTTAGTGGGTCATAAATCCGAATTTTGGTCGAGAAGTACACACTCAAATCGGCAACTGAATTCAGCTGTCGATTCGATGATGGTCGCTGTGCAGTGCCTCGTTCGGCTTCGCTCAGTCAATGCCATGGAAGAAGACATAATTGTTGCTCAAGGGTAACTAGACTGCTCTTGATGACGCCGTAATTTCCGGTCGTGAACAGCCAAATAAAAAAGTGTATCATTGTAAGTCATTGATTTTCATGCGTTTAGGACGATTTTTTCTGACCGCACACGCGGCTTATGTTTGCAATAATTGCGAGTTTTGGTTAATATGAATCAACGGTGGGAAATGTCACAAAAGAGAACTTTAATGAGGCCTTAATTTTACGGTAACTTCTTCTTTTGACTTTGCAGTTACCTTGAGATCGCTGCTTTCTAAGGACAACATCTTCTTTTTGATTAACCGGGCGTTGGCGGCCATTTCAGCTGACGCCAGATTTGGTACGGACTGATGGAGACCAGTTCGTGTTCGGAAGACATTTTTGGGTCGAGTGGACTGGATGCCGCCCGAGCTGGATTTATCAAAATGTCGTGTTGCACGACGGGAGACAATCTTGATTTCAGTAGAATCGCTCAGCGCAAAAACTTCCCGTGATCTCGCTCAGATGGCCAAAAATAAAGGCGTCCCCGGCTGGCACTCAATGCGGAAGACCCAATTAGTCAACGCACTGATAAAGTTGGCAAAGGACAAAGCCCAGCAGAAGAAGCGTAAACAAGCCAAATCCGATCCCGCGTCGCCCTTAATCTCTGCTAAAGTCTCTAACAAATCCAAGACGGCTCCTATGGAGTCAGCGGTGGCGAAAAAGATTCGTTTGCAAAACGTGGAACAGGAACAGCTACGTGACATCGCTTTTCGTTCGGCCTGTAGTGAAGCCCCTACATCCGACCGCATCGTGTTGATTGTGCGAGATTCGTTTTGGATGCAGGCGTATTGGGAAGTCACCAAAGCAACCATTGCCCGCGTGAAGGTGGCGCTGGGGCCCAATTGGCACAAATCGCGCCCGGTGTTGCGGCTGCTGAGGATCAAAAGTCGTGGCAACACGAACTCGTTCGAGGAGCTGGCTCAGGAGATTCCAATCCATGGCGGCGCGAGCAACTGGTTCATCAACGTGAAGGATTCCCCTTCGACCTATCGAATTGCGGTTGGTTATTTGCTGCCCGGCGAAGGCGACACCGAGCGTTTCCACATGATCGCCAAAAGCAATGAAGTGTTGACGCCATCTTCCAATGCTGAAACGGATGAATCTTGGGCAGACATCACCAACGATGTTGAAAAATATTACTCGCTCAGTGGCGGTTACGAGCCGAACATCGTCTCTCATCAGCTGAGGTCGGTTTTGGAAGAGAAATCAGGCCAAGCGTTGCACACGACGGCGTTTCAAAACATCCCTTCGCTAACGCGCTTCAGCCGCACATTGAATTTTGATGTTGATGCCCACATTGTGGTGCATGGATCGACCGATCCTTTCGCCAACGTGACGATAGCCGGAGTCCCCGTCGAGATTGAATCCGACGGATCGTTCGCCGTGCGGATGGAATTGCCTAACAAACGGCAAGTCCTACCGGTGATTGCTTCCAGTCGCGATGGTACTCAACGCCAAACAACGGTCTTGGCGATTGAACGAAACACCAAAGTACTGGAAGCGATGAATCGGGACCTATCCGATCTGTAAACTCCGTTGCGGGACGGACTTTATTAACCAGTATTTGGAGAGCGGCAATTTGATTGTCGCTCTTTTTTTGGAGGTCGGTAGGCAATGCAATCTGATGACAAATCGGTCTCGGGTGAACCCGACACTCAACGTCGCGCCCAAGCCGAGTTGGAAGAATCAAGTTCGAGAACATGGTTTGCTTTTAAGATCGTCCTGATCTGTCTAGCATTTCTGCTGACAGATGTTCTGGTTCCGCAGGATTTTTCAAATTCGAGTTTCGTTTTTTTTATTTTGCTGAATATTGTTGTTGCGCAGCTGACGTTGATCTGCGTTTGGGGGACATTGGTGGAGGGGACGTTTTGGGTCCGTATGCCCTGGACACTTCTGCTCTTGGTGGTCGCTTGGGCAGCTTTGGTCTACGGCATGTATCTTGAACAAGGGCAGTCCGTAGACACACGAGAGGTTCTGGGGTTAGGACTCATTTGGTTTTTTGGTTTCGCAGTAAGCTACGTTCCGCTTAAAACTGCGGCTTGGTTTTTTGGCTGGAGAATTACTCAGGAAAAATCGCTCAGCCCCAATCCAAATTCAAACCGTTATGCCATCAGGGACATGATGATCGGCACGGCAATTCTTGCTGTGGTGATGTCGATTGGAAGTTATCTGATTCAAGGCAAAGAATTACCAACTTGGTCAGCGGTGCTTGAGACAAGCCAGCTAGGCCGAATCGAATCGTTGTTTGTTGTGTCTGTTTTTAGCGTCGTCAGCCTGATCGTAAAGCTGCCCTGCATCTGGGTTGCACTGGCAACGACGAAAACAAATTTGGTCTCCAACGCCCTGTGTTGGATTCTACTCTCGGGGCTGTTTGGACTGGCTGAATTTTTTCTTCTCTGTTTTGTGCTTGGTCCGCCCGGCTCAGAAACGTTAGAGACGTTCTGCGCTATGACCATCGGCCACATGGTGATGGCAGCAGTCATGATCGGCGTGCTTTGCGTTCTTCGCCACGACGGTTACGGAATAACTCGAATCAACAAACGACCAATATAGCACGCTCAAAAGTAACTCATGGTCGGAGCACGGCGGGAATTTTTTGGTTCAGTTTAACTCGAGCGTCGTGAGTCTAAAATCGCGAGGCGATTAAACTTTTTCGAACATTAGAAGCCCATTTTGACAAACGCTGATTCTTCTCAATTAACTTGAGATCCTTCTTTCTCTGGCCACAA